>DATKMG010000145.1:0-11537 GCA_035541995.1 Terriglobia bacterium | reverse complement strand
AATCAAAAGTCTCATTCACGAGGGGAACATCCGGCGGATCATCGTCAAAAATCAAACCGGCCACACTTTCCTGGAAATCCCTCTTACTCTTGCCACGATTGGGGTCATCGCAGCCCCAATTCTTGCAGCTGTCGGGGCTCTAGCGGCACTAGTCACAGATTTTTCCATCGTGGTCGAAAAGAAAGAAGAAAGCCCTAAGGGCACTGAATCACCAACGGCAGCCCCACTGAAGGAGAGAGAAAAGAAGTCCAATCTAGCCCCGTAGGAGCTTCCCTCATTAAAAAGCGTCAAAGTATGCGTACGTGTATGGAAAGTCGGAAAATTTGACTGGGTCAATTCCTAAAGGAAAATCGATTAGGGAAAGGAGGGGAAGAGGACCTTTCATTTCCCAGAGGCATGCCATTGACTCATGAAGTAGTGAGCCGCTGGCGTCAGGATGAGTGATAAGAACATGGAGGCGAGAATTCCACCGATCACTGCGATGGCTAGGGGCTGAAGCATTTGAGAACCAGCGCCCCAGGCAAAAGCCAGTGGCAGCATTCCAGCTACTGTGGCCAGGGCTGTCATCAAGATGGGCCGAATCCGGCGTTCCCCAGCCAGAATCATAGCCTCTTCTCGGGGTTTGCCCAGACTCCGGAACTTCTGATCTGAATCCAGAAGCAGAATCCCATTCTTCGCCACAATCCCAATCACCATGATCAAACCCATGAAGGAAGAAATATTAAACGTGATCCCCGTGATTAGTAAGGCCAGAAACACACCGGAAGTTGACAGTAGCGCGGAGAGAAGAATGGCGACAGGCGCCCCGAAACTACCGAACTCGAAGAGCAAGACCATAAAGACCAGCAAAACAGCAAGCACTAAGACCACTACCAGGTCACGAAAGGAGCGTTGCTGTTCCTCGTAGGCGCCTCCATAGACAATACGAATGGTGGAGGGAAGATGAAGTTGCTGCATCACCTTTTGGACCGCAGCAATTCCACTTCCCAGATTGAGGCCTTCGAGCCTGGCTGTCACTGTAACGTTTCTTTGCAGGTTTTCCCTGCGGATTTCGGTTTGTCCCGGCAATTCCGTAAGATCCGCCAAGGACCCCAAGGTGGCTGTCTTTCCCGTAGAGCTGGTCAGTAAGGTCTGCCGCATCGCGTCGAGGGAATCCCGGCTTGATTCGGGGAACCGCACTCGGATGGTATAGGCCCTATCATTGACCACGACAGGCGTGGCAGCTGGGGCTCCCTGCAGTATGGCGCTAGCATTGAGCTGCACCTCCTCAGGAGTAAATCCGGATCGGGCTGCGACGATTGGGTCGACCTGAAACATCACGGCAGGACCGCTAATAGTGTTATCAATCCCATTGAGCACATCCACGACTCCCGGGATCTTTTTGATGGCGTCCCCCACGCGGGGAGCCCACGCCCGGAGCAAATCCGGATCTTGCGAGAATAGGCGGATGGCAATCGGCTCTGGGGCATTGGAAAGATCGCCGATCATATCTTGAAGCAATTGCATGAATTCCACCTGCAGCATGGGCTCTTGGCGGCTGATCTTCTCGCGGGCTTCTGCCATGATTTCCTCGGAGCTGCGTTGCCGCTTGCGTGCCAGTTTTACGGAAATGTCCCCTGTGTTGGCCTCGGTAACCGCTGCTAAGCCCAACTGCAAGCCGGTACGTCTTGAAGTACTTTCGACTTCTGGAATCTCATGCAGCATTCGATCGACTGAGGAGATAACGCGGTCCGTCTCCGCCAGGGAAGAGCCGGCGGGCATCAAGTAGTCGATAATGAAACCGCCTTCGTCCATCCCCGGCAAAAGATCTGAGCCGACGAAGTTGTAACAAATGAACGAGCCGGCTACTAGCAGGATACATCCGCTCCACAGCCACAAGGGACGACTGAGCACCGTCCGTAACACGCGTGCATAGATTTGAACAATTCGTCGCAGGAGTCCGCGGTTCTCAAAGGGAACCTCCCCCGGGGCATCCGGACCAGGGAGGCGCCTTTTCTGAATGAAAAAGTGACTGAGGGTAGGGGTCCAGGTCAGTGCGAGCCCCAAGGACGTGAGTAAGGCGATTCCTATGGTGATGGCCAGGGCGCGGAAAAAGATACCGGTAACTCCGGCAATAGAAATGAGCGGCAAAAAGACGACGATGGGGGTGATCGTCGAACCAATCAAAGGGATCCGGATTTCACTAAGGGCGCTCCGGATGGCTTCCGTCCGCCCCTGGCCACCATCCCGGTGCATAACAATGTTCTCCACCACTACAATGGCATCATCAATTACCAGCCCCACTGCAGCCGCCAACCCTCCCAGCGTCATCAGATTGAAGGTCTCACCCATCATCCGGAGGAAGATCAAGGTAATGGCAATGGTCGCAGGAATCACCATACCAGCCACCAGGGAAGTTCCCCAGTCGCGCAGGAACAGCACCATGATCAGCGAGGCCAGAACCAGTCCAATTAAAATAGCGTCGCGCACGCTCCTGATCGAATCGGTAATGATCTCAGATTGATCATAAAAGGCCTTCAACTCGACACCGTGCGGCAATGAGCTGCGAATACGCTCAATCTCGGCATGGACGGCATCTGCCACCTGCACGGTGTTGCCATCCGGCTGTCGGTAAATGCTGAGCAAAACTGCTGGTTTCTGATTAGCAGTCACTCGAGTATAGACCGGTTTAACTGAAGGATGGACTGTTGAAAGATCTCCAATTCGGACAGGCAATCCCAAGGAAGTATTCTTCACCACAATTCTGCCAATTTGTTCAGCATTGCGGGCCTGCCCGCTGACCAGGCCCAACACCAACTGGTGTTTCTCTTCCATCAGGCCGGGCGAGTCTATGAGGTTACTCTGGCGGATGGCATCGAGTATCAACGGAATTGATGCAGAGGTTTCAAGAAGTTTCCCCGGGTCGGGCTGGATTTCAAACTCGGGTTCTTCACCCCCTTGCACAACTACCATGGCAACACTATTGAGCCGGTTCAAACGGGGCTTCAATTCATAGCTTGCCAGTTCCCACAATTGGGTTTGAGGGAGGCTATCGGATGTCAGGCTGTAACCCAGGATAGGAAACACCGCAAAGGTCAGCCGATTCGTAGTTACTTTGGCAGTGGGAGGAAGCGAAGATTGAACACGCGCTACGGCTGCATTCACAAGTTCCAACGTCCGAAACATATCCTCTTTCCAGGAGAAGAAAAGAGACACTTCTGCCGAGCCACGGCTAGTGATGGAACGGACGGTCTCCAGTCCGGGCACGTTGTTGACGGCCTCTTCTATCGGGCGCGTTACGGTAACCAGCATTTGATCAATAGGGGCAACTCCATTGTCTACGCCCACGACAATACGAGGGAAATCCGTAGAGGGAAAAACGGCGACGGGAATGGCGAAAGCCAGGTAGATCCCGGTAGCTACCATGGTCAGTATGACAAAAATGATGGGTTTGGCTTGACGGAAGGTCCAATGCGATTGTTCAAGCCCATGAGGAGAAGCGATTCCTGACTGTATGGTATTACTCACGGTCGGATTTCTCTTTTTGTCCATGGCTGCTTTCAATCCGGACCTTGGTGTCATCCTGCAATCCCAGACCGCCCTCGGTCACCACTTTCTCTCCGGGTGAAAGCCCACTGAGAACCTGAACTAGCTTCTCCTGGCGGATCCCGGTTTGAACCTTGCGCTCATGAGCCACCAGGTCCGGGCCTACGACTATCACGGATGAATTCCCTACCGACGAGGGAAGAAGAGCTTCCACCGGAATTGTAACTACATCGCGGAGGGTCTGCGCAGCAATTGAAACCCGCACACTGCTTCCTGGCTTTAAGCTCTCAGAAGGATTGGGCGCCTCAACCCAGACCTGCAACGTTGTGCTGCCAGGATCCGTCGCAGGGCTCACCACGGTCACCTTGCCTTTTGTTTCCCTGGAGCCATCGCCGAGGGTAATCTGAGCAGAAGCTCCAACTCTCAGTTGTGCTGCCAGTTGCACGGGGAAATGGGCACGCGCCACTATTCGGGAAATGTTCACAATGGTCAGAAGTGGAGTCCCTGCACTTGCCATTTCTCCCGCATACAAGGGACGATCAGCCACGATTCCATCCATGGGGCTACGAATCTCCGAATAAGCCAATTGGGCTTGTGCGCTCTGGTAATGTCCTTTGGCAGCCTCCAGTTGACTGGCCGCGCTTTTCAGTTGTTCTTTGTGGCCGATCTCCTCGAGGTCTTGCAGGTGCTTTCGCGCCGTTTCGTAAAGACTGTGAGCCTGGACATAGGCGACCTGGGCCTCATCCACGAGTCGCTGGGCCAATGCCCCATCTTCGTGCAGCTTCTTCCGGCTTTCGAAAAGCTTCTGTGCCGCCTCCATAGCCTGTTGAGCTGCCTGTTCATCGAACTTCGATTTTGTCATCTCTTCGGGAAGGGAAGCTCCCGTCGTGTTGCGGTAATTGGCCTCAGCTTGATCATACAAGCCTTTATTCTCGACAGCGGCTGCTGTCAGATCGCGGTTTTCCAGAGTCGCCAGCAACTGGTCACGGCGGACATGGTCCCCCCGGTTTACCAGAAACTGGCTGACAGGAGCACTGATCTTGGGCATGACACTGGCCTGGTTGATGGGATAAAGGATGCCATCGGCAGTGATGACGTGTTCGAGGTTTCCCTTTTGAACTTCTACTACTGTAACGGGAACCACGGGTTCAGCTTCTTTGGGCTCGGTTTTCGAGCAGGCCGCCAGACTCGTGCACAGCGGAAGAAGCAGAAATAAAGCCCTGTGGCGAATAGACAAGCGGATTCCAATCATGATCATAAGATTCCTGTCAGGGTCTGCAGATTTGCGAGCGCCAGGCGGTAACGGGCCAACCCATCATCCAGGGCGTTGCGCGCTTGCATCAGTGTGGTTTGAGCATCCACCACCTCCAGGACAGAAGCCTCTCCGGCCTCATAACGCAAAAGCATTAATCGCATGCTATCTTGAGCAAAAAGGGCAGATTCCTTCAAGGAGTCGAGTTGAGTGTGTGCAGTCTGAGCTTCCAGGTAGAAGGAATGCAAATCCGCCAGGAGCTGCCGTTGGGTCAAGCTCAATACCACTTGGGCTTGCCGGGTACGCAGCTCTGCCTGCCGCACTTTACTGCGGGTCGATCCCCAATTCCATACTGGAATAATCAAAGTTGCCATGGCAGAGGATCCCATCCTCTGGATCCCCTCAGGCCTGGTGGCAAATTGGTTCGCATTGATCCCGAAAAAGTAATCAAAATTCAGAGAAGGCAAGTAGCCAGCACGAGCCACTCCCACCCCTGTTTTCTCATGCTCGAGCGTCAGCGCGGCGGCCCGCAAATCCGGATTCAGTTTGGCTGCCATGCCCTGGACCTCCTCAAATGAGCCGAGCGGTTTGGCAGACTGCAAATCGTCGACTACCGAAAAATCCTGGCGAAAATCGGGAAATAGCAGCACGGCCAGGCTTAATTTGGCTTTTTCCAAGGCGAGCTGGCCCTCTTGCGTGTCGCGTTCCCGCTGTTGGAGGAGAATCCGCGCCTTGATCACATCGGAGCGCGACACTTCGCCTCCCTTCTCCTGCTTTTCGGTAATGTCAACAAAGTTCCTGGCCTCTTCCAACCCCTGTTGGGCATTGGCGAGACGTCTCTGGGCAACCACTGTCGAATAATAAGTCTGGACTACTGTGGCCACCAATCCCCGAGCGGCAATCTCGACGTGGGCCTGGGCCACGGCTTCAGCAAGGTTCGCTTGACGATATTCAGCGCGCCGGGAAGGGGAAAAGAGCTCTTGGTGAACTACGGCCTGACTGCTATAAACATGCACGCCGTCATTGGCAACAAAGACCCCTGAGGGAGTGCCATTGCCTTGAGTGTATATATACTGATTGAAATAGTTGACTGTGGGCAGGAAAGCCGCGCGAGCCTGTTGCCGGTCCTCGCGTGAGAGTTGCGAACTTATTTTGGCCGATTGGAGTTGATGGCTATTGTTTCGTGCACGCTCGAAGGCATCCTCGAGACTGATGGTGAGCGTCGTGGTTTGTTGGCTTTGAGTATTTGCCTCTGTTTGCGAAGGCGTCATTTGCCCGCATAAGGTGACCTGCCGGAAAAAAAGGGATAGTGCAAGTATCTTTGTCAATCTATGAGCCAAGATGCATGATGATTTCATAAAGGGTCCTCCGTGCGCCGGTTTGGTGACCCGCCGCAGACCAAGATAGCAGGTACAAGTAGAGCGAATTGGCGTTATGAATAGTAGGCAGATACAGAGCATTGAGATCCAGCCCTGAAAAGGTATCACGGTGACCGTCTCCCCCAAGATCAGTTAAGGCTTATTGCGCTTGCGCGTGATTTGGATCCCCACCGCGCCGACTTTGTCAGTAAAGGGTTGGAGTTTACGGATTCTGAATGTTATCGCTCTTAGCGGGAATCGGTCGAGGAGGAGTTGGCTGGCCTGATGAGCAATCTCCTCCAGCAGTCTGAAGCTCCTTCCCGTGCAAAGTTCTTCCAGGAGCCTAAAAACTACAGCGTAATCGACTCCTTGAGAGAGGGTTCCCGTCGCTCCAGCTCCGCTGAGGTCGGTCTTAAGTATTACATCCAAACGACAAAGTTGAGGCCGGCTGCGTTCTTCCTCGGTTACGCCCACCCCGATTAAGAAACGGATATCCTGCAACAGAATTCTATCCATTTATTACTCCGTCTGGATGAGCACAAGAAGAAGGGTGAATGAATTGCAAAGGTCGCACTAAACTGGCGTCATTACTGGAAGGAGTTTGGCTTTGTAGCCATGGTCCACTTTATTCATGAGTTTCTGCCGACTGGGCAAACGGTCCAATCAACGGTTGACGCTTTCGGATTGGATAGTCTTTCCGAAGCGGGTGTCCCTCGAACTGTTCGTACATCAATATGCGCCGGAGGTTGGGATGGCCACGAAATTTGATCCCGAACATATCCCATACTTCCCGTTCGAACCAGTTAGCTCCCGGCCAGAGGGAGACCAAGGAGTCCACTTCCGGATTGAGAGCTTCCGCTGGCACCTTGACTCGCAGGCGTTGCTTCTTTGAAAGAGAAAAGAAATGGTAGACAACCTCGAAGCGGTACTTCTTCTTCATCTGGAGGTAGTCCACTGCAGTCAGGTCCATCAAGAAATTGTAGTCGAGGTCGGGATCCTGCTTAAGGAAAGTGGCGAGCGGAATCAGCGCTTCCGGTTGAATCAGGACCGTATCGTCTCCGAGGTGGGAGTGGCTTTGCAGGATGCTGGTACCGAAGCTCTCCTTGAGCTTTCGCAGCGTGACACTTTTTTCAACCATAAACTCAGAACTCTTGCCTGGAGTGCTGGATCTTCTCCTGCAATTTCATGAGCCCATCCAAAACCGTCTCAGGCCTTGGTGGGCAGCCGGGGATATAAATGTCCACTGGAATAATCGTGTCAATCCCCTGAACCGTTGCATAATTATCGTAAAATCCTCCTGTGCAGGTGCAAACCCCAAACGCCACGACCCACTTGGGTTCGCACATCTGGTCATATACCTGTTTCAGGATGGGGGCCATTTTCTGGCTGATCGTCCCGACCACGAAAAGCACGTCGGCTTGGCGCGGAGAAAAGCGGGGAAAACCAGCGCCAAACCGGTCAATATCATAATGGGATGCCGCGGCAGACATGAACTCCATACCGCAACAAGCGGTCACAAAGGGGTACTGAAACAACGAATACTTCCGTGCCCAGGCCACTGCCCGTTCTATCTTGGAGGTAAGAAATCCATCACGAAACATGAGGTCTCTTTAGTTGCATGCAGCTTTCTAGCGCTCGCGCCCGATTGGGAGCCAACGATTCAGACCCAATAAATATTCCATTCACTTTTCAAATCTTAACATGCTGGCACTCTGGAGTCCAAGAAGTTGTAATGGACTGGTTTCCAGGGGTGGAATGTGCCGTAGCTGCCTCCGTTCGTTAAGCTGGCGCGATGGACAACAGCTCCAGGTCTACATTTCACTATTGTGTTATAGCCCTTCCGAACCAGTTCTTTACGTGTGCCTGTTGTTCGGGGGACGACTGTTTTGTGATGACTCCACTGTTTCCTTCGTGCTACAAAGAAAACGGGACCCAGTCTCGCCAATCACGGGACGATCAAAGACGGTTGGGATGCGCACCGCCATAATGATGTCAGGGTGACCTTAATCTTATCGAGGTTTCCATGATCAGACAGACTATCGCTATAGGGGGATTACTCATCTGGCTAGCCCCTCTCTGGGCACAGAATGTCCCAGTTCAGGAGCACGTATTAGAAAACGGCCTGAAGTTACTGATGGTTCCTCGCCAGGGCGATCCGAATATCGCCGCCGGCTGGATTGCCAAGGTGGGCTCAGTCAATGAGCGTCCCGGCATCACCGGGATCTCCCACCTGTTCGAACACATGATGTTTAAAGGAACTCATACGATCGGGACTCGCGACATTCAGGGGGATCTGAAACTCATCGATGAGATGGACGCCTTGAAGGAGGAAATGGGAAAGGAGGAAGAGGCACTCATTGAGAAGCAACGGCTGGGAGAGATCGATAATGCCAACGACCCCAAATACCGGACTCCTCATTACCAGGAGCTACTGGCTAAATACGACACCATGTTGAAGCGACAGAGGGAATTGATCGTCAAGGACGAATTCTCCCAGACTTACATGGCGGCCGGGGCTTCGGGAATGAACGCTGGAACGACCGAGGATTTTACTGTGTACTACGTGAATGTCCCAGCCAACAAGCTCGAACTTTGGTTTTGGATGGAGTCGGACCGTCTCGCCAACCCGATTTTTCGCGAATTCTATTCAGAGCGGGATGTCGTACGTGAAGAAAGGCGCCTACGCACAGACAGCACGCCCACTGGCAAGTTCGAAGAGGAATTCGAATCCATCTTTTGGAACTCTTCACCGTACGGTTGGCCCGTGGTGGGCTGGCCAAGTGATCTGGAACGGATTACTCGGGAGGAAGCCAAGAGCTATTTTGACATCAACTACGCTCCCAACAATATCAGTGCCTGTCTGGTAGGTGACTTTACCCCAGCCCAAGCCATTGCCTTGGCCAAGAAATACCTGGGACGTCTGAGGCGCGGCCCCAGGGATCCCGAACCAATTCGTACAATAGAGATCAAGCAGGTGGCTGAAGCTCGCATGATTGCATATGCCGAAACCAATCCGGAAGCCATGATTCGGTACCACACGGTGGCAGATGGTCACAGAGACGAACCAGCGATGATGATTCTGGCAGACCTTTTGAATGGTCGTACTGGCAGGCTGTACAAGTCACTAGTTCTCGACCAGGGTGTTGCTAATTCTGCTTCTGCCTCACATGAGGGCAGAAAATACGAAGGCCTTTTTGAGCTTCGCGCGGTGGCAAAGCCTGGCAAAACACCCGAAGAAGTCGAGAAGGCATTGATTCAAGAGCTGGAGAGACTCAAAAAGGAACCGGTTGGTGAGCGGGAATTACAGAAGGTCAAAAATCAAAATGCCGCTGCAGATTACCGCCGTCTGCAATCTAATTTTGCCCTGATGTTTCAGCTCTTGATCCGCGACTCCGGTCGTGGATGGCAATACATCAACACCGATCCGAAGCTTCTTCAAGCCGTCACGGCCGCGGACGTGATGAGAGTAGCAAACACATACTTCACCCCCGAAAATCGCACGGTAGCCATCTACTACACGAAGAGAGGCGCTGGTCCGGGCCAAGACCCATTGCTGAAGGACTTGAACGAACAGGAAATGCAAATGGTGCAGCAGATGAAATCAAAAGTTGGAAATCTGACCAAAGAACAGGTTCAGCAGACCCTACAGCAGATAGAGCAGCAGGCCGGGCAGGCTCCGCCGGACAAACAGAAGCTCATCGAACTCATGCGAAAGATCCTTCAAGCCAGACTTCAGTCATTGGAGGGAGGGAAATAGCGATGCTCCGCTTTTCAGGCTACAACCTGCGAGTTTTTCTCGTGCTACTGTGTTTCATCCTCATCTCCGGTGCCGGCTGGGGACAGCAGACATCGAGTCCCGAAATCCCGGCGAACCCTCGTGACTTGAAGTACCCTGAGCTGAAGTATGACCCTCCTAAGGTGGGTCGGTATCGACATGTACTTTCAAACGGGGTGGTAGTCTTCCTGGCTGAAGACCACGATTTTCCGCTTGTCAATGTCTCCGTATTCGTTCGAACAGGAAGCTATCTCGACCCGAAGGGGAAGGAAGGCTTGGCCAACATGGTGGGTAGTCAGATGCGGGCGGGCGGTACAACCACGATGACTGCAGAGCAGTTTGATGAAGAAGCTGCCTTTCTGGCGGCTGAGATCAGCAGCGGAATAGGAGACACCCAGGGATCAGCCAATCTCAGTTGCTTATCGAAGGACTTAGGCCGGGGCCTGGAGCTGTTTTTCAACATGTTAAAGACCCCGGGGTTTCAAGCAAATCGCATCGCCCTTTACAAAAACCAGGTAATTCAAGGAATGGAGCGGCGGAATGACGAGTCCTCTTCCATTCAGGCGCGCGAATGGGCTCGCCTGATGCGAGGAGATTCACACTTCTCCACGGCCTGGAGTACCAAGAACTCAGTTGAATCCATTTCACGTGAGGACCTGATGGCCTTTCACCAGAAGTATTACCATTCAGGGAATTTCATTTTTGCGGTCTCAGGAGATTTCAGCACAGGCGAGATGCTTGCCAAATTGGAGAAGGTTCTGCAGGGCTGGCCGGCCACAGGGGAAAAAGTGCCTCCGGTCCCCGGGCCTCAATTTACGCCGGCTCCAGGGATTTACGTTGTCAACAAGGCGGATGTGAATCAGGGCCGAGTCACCCTCGGGCATTTGGGCTCAATGCGCAACAATCCTGACTACTATGCCCTGACCATAATGAATGATATCCTGGGAGGATCGGGATTTGTCTCTCGTCTGATGACTCGAGTTCGGTCGGATGAAGGTCTGGCCTACAGTGTTGGCTCCGACTTTGGTTTGGGCATCTACTACGACGGGATCTTTCAGGCAAGCTTCCAGTCCAAGAGTGCAACGGTGGCCCAGGCAACTGCTATCGTGCTGGATGAGATCAAGAAAATGCGCACCCAGAAAGTGACATCTGGCGAACTGGAGCGGGCCATCAACTATCGAGTTGAGGTCTTCCCACGCATATTTGCCACAGCCGCGGCCATATCGGGGACTTTTGCCAACGATGAGTACACTGGCCGGCCGGCCGGCTTCTGGGACTCGTACCGGGCACGTATTCGGGCTATTACCGCCGAAGATGTCTTGCGTGTTGCCCAGAAATACCTTCATCCTGACCGACTGGTCTTCCTGGCGGTGGGTAGTGTGGACGATATCCTCAAGGGAAACCCTGACAAGCCGGAGTTTGCATTGAACAAGTTCTCTGAAAATGGTGCGATTAAGCGAATTCCACTTCCTGATCCGTTAACCATGGCCTATCCGAAGGAGTAGGCGACAGCGGAAGGTCGTGGCTCGAAGGCCAATTTCTCACCTGATGTGATGCGTACAACCCTCAAGAAGAGATCATCCCCCTTTGCAGGACTGCTCGATGCCTCTGTCCCTAATAGTTAAGA
>DATKMG010000144.1:0-4024 GCA_035541995.1 Terriglobia bacterium | reverse complement strand
CTAGGCGGGCCTCCAGGGCCTGAATCATCTTCAAATGGATGCCGCCGAAACCCCCGTTCGACATAATAACAACTTTATCGCCGGCTGTTAATTGCGGCACTACATTCCTCACAATCTCGTCGGCCGAATTCCAGGTCGCTGCGGCCACTCCCCGTCCCATGAGGTCCTCGACAATTCTTCCGACATCGAGACGAATTGCGGGATCTAGCTTTTCTGCGGCGAAGGGGGCACACAACACGACGCGATCAGCCTCCTGAAGCGCTTCAACAAACTCCTTCTGAAAGATATTCCTTCGAGATGTGGCGGAGCGTGGTTCAAAAATTGCCCACACTCGGCTTTCCGGATAGCGCGCTTTCACAGCCCTCAGGGTTTCACGGATGGCAGTCGGATGATGAGCAAAGTCGTCGAAGACAGTAATTCCTCGGCTTTGTCCACGTACTTCCAGCCGCCGCTTGACATTCCGGAATCTTCTGATTCCTTCGATCAGTTTTTCCTTTTCCACTCCCAACCCATGAGCGCAGGCCAGCGCAGCCAGCGTGTTTTTCACATTGAATAGGCCGAAAAGAGGGACCTCAACTTCCCCCCAAGGCTGTCCGCGGTATCTCACTTCAAACCGCGTCAGTTGTTGGAACTGCCTGACCGATGCGGCTGCCCAGACCGATTCGCTTTCGAGGCCGAACGACTCAACCGGGCAGAATGAAGAGTCTGACAACTCTCGGACTACCGGGTCGTCCAGGCCCGCTATCAAACGCCCACCGGACGGAATAATGTTAATAAGCCTTCGAAAGCTAGTCTTGACCGCCTCCAGGTCAGTATAGATATCGGCATGGTCAAACTCGCAATTGTTAAATATGACCCAATCGGGCAAATAGTGGAGAAACTTGGGTCCTTTGTCAAAGTAGGCTGTGTCATATTCATCGCCTTCAATGACAAATATCTCTCCTTTGCCCAGTTTAAAGCTGCTGCCAAAATTTTCGGCTATCCCGCCAACCAGAAAACTGGGTTCTAACCCGGCATATTCTAACAGCCAAGCCAGCAATGAAGTTACGGTGGTCTTCCCGTGCGTTCCCGCCACCACAATACTCTTCTTCCCACGAATGAAAAATTCCTTGAGGACCTCGGCCAGAGAAATATAACGGAGCTTGGCGTTCAGAGTATATTCCACCTCTGGATTCCCGCGGGAGATGGCATTCCCGACAATCACCAAGTCTGGTTTGGGGTCTAAATGTGTCTCGGAATATCCCGAGTAGACGGAAATCTCCAGACTCTGGAGAAAGTCAGACATTGGTGGATAAACATTCTGATCGGAGCCTCTCACTGTGTATCCTGAGACCTTGAGCATCCCGGCTAGCGATGCCATGGCTGTTCCACAAATGCCAATCAAGTGAATGTTCTTAATTTGCGACTCGGGAAACATGATTCTTTCTGCGTTGTTCTATCGTTATTCCGATTTGGCAACCTAAACGTTCGATCAATTATATCTGCCAATCAGTGGCAACCAGGCAGCGGGCGGTTACCGATTGGTTTCAACTGGTGAAAAGGGGCAACGGAAACCCGGCAACGGAGAGATGACGCCGGCCATCTGTCCGCAGGTCACTCTCTCTGGCTCCTACCTAATACACCGCCGGTTCTTCCAACCGAAGCGATTTTCCATCAGCATCCAGCAATACCTCCGTCCCGAAAGGCAGGGTCAGAGCCGCACTGGAAGTATGCCCGGACGGAAACCCATACAAGACAGGGAAGCGGTAAGGTTGCAGGATGTTCATCGTAATATCCTGCAAGCGGTAATCCTGGTCCCGGCCTTGGGAGCAGTTAATCATTTCTCCGAAAACAATTCCTCGGGCTTCATCAAATTTGCCTGCAAGTTTCAGTTGCATCAGCATCCGATCAATTTGATAAGGCTTGGCATTGACGTCCTCCAGAAAGAGGATCTTCTCTTCCGTTTGGAATTCGTAAGGGGTCCCCAAAGATGCCGTCAGCAAAGAAAGGCACCCCCCCGATAAGCGCCCTCGGCCCGTGCCACTCCTGAGGGTCGTAGAGTTAGACGCCTTAATCTGAAGGCCTGCCTGTGTAGCAGTCAGAACATCCAGAAAGTTTTTCCGGTCATAGGCTATCTCGCCCGTTCCGAATTCCCGAGCCACCATGGGTCCGTGAAAACAGACCATGCCGCAATTCTGCTCCAAGAACTGGAGGAGGACTGTAATGTCGCTATAACCCACCAAAGCTTTGGGAGAACGGCGAATTGCCTCTACATCCAGTAACTGGAGCAGATGAACTGATCCATAGCCGCCACGGGCGCAGATAATGGCATCGATCTCGGGGTTCGCAAACATGTCCATTAATTGTCGAGCGCGATGCGCATGAGCGCCGGCAAAGTAATTCAGCTTAGAGAAGATTGAATCGGAAAGGATGACCTCGAATCCAAGGGCCATCAGCTCAGCGGCCCCTTTCCGAACGGCCTCCTCACTAACGTCACTGGCAGGGGCAACGACGCCAAGCCTGCTCCCCTTTTTTAGGCCTTTTACCTTTTGCATGCAGTTCCCCTTGCTGATCCATCCGGCAAGAGGATACTTTGGTTTCTGGTCATGGATCAACCAAATCTGTTTGTCCTGCAACACTAAGGGGGCTTGCGAAGCTGGTTACGGTTTGATTGCAACCGCAATATGTGGGTTGATGGGCTGCCACGAAATGTGTATCCTTGTGACATAGCAACCGATAACGATGGAAGACCGGCATGCCTGGATGGTTTCAGAGTATCGTGTGGATTCTGATATCGGCTCTGGGAGCCTTTTGCCTGGCTGGGATTGCCATCAACCGCGGTGAACCGGTCAACAGCATCTGGCTGGTAGCCGCCTCGGCTTGCACCTGTGCGGTCGGGTTTCGTTTTTATGCCCGATTCATCGGACGACGAGTGATGTCCCTGGACAATGATCGGGCTACGCCGGCTGAGCGCTTGCGTAACGGATATGATTTCGAGCCCACAAACAAATGGATTCTCCTCGGGCACCACTTTGCTGCCATTGCCGGTGCTGGTCCCTTGTTGGGGCCTGTTCTGGCGGCACAGTATGGCTATCTTCCCGGAACACTATGGATTATTGCTGGTGCGGCTTTAGGTGGTGCCGTCCAAGATTTTGTCATCCTATTTGCCTCCATGCGCAGGGATGGGAAGTCGCTCGGACAAATGGCCCGCGAGGAGATCGGGAGAATTGGTGGATTTGCGGCTTTGTTGACGGTGTTCTTGATTATGGTGATTCTTCTGGCGGCAGCAGCTCTGGTGGTCGTGAATGCACTGAAGGGGAGTCCCTGGGGAGCGTTTACGATTTTGGCTACTATGCCCATTGCGCTTTTCATGGGCATCTACATGCGGTACTTTCGACCCGGTAAGGTTCTCGAGTGCTCGGCACTGGGGTTTGGTCTGGTGATACTTGCCATTTTCGGAGGACAATGGGTTTCTCGTTCGCCTTCAATAGCCCTTTGGTTCACTTATTCCGCACCAACACTGGCTGTGGCCATCATTGCTTACGGGTTCCTGGCCAGTGCCTTGCCAGTCTGGCTTCTTCTGGCCCCGCGTGACTATCTGAGTACTTTTGTCAAACTGGGAGTCATTCTCATGCTAGGAATCGGGATACTCCTGGTGAGGCCTCCTCTGCAGCTACCGGCCCTCACCCGATTCGTCGATGGAACCGGGCCAGTTCTAGCTGGGAAGGTTTTTCCCTTTTGCTTCGTCACTATCGCCTGTGGTGCCATTTCCGGCTTCCATTCCTTAATCTCCTCGGGCACAACACCTAAGATGATCGCGCGGGAACGGCACGCCATACCGATCGGTTACGGAGCCATGTGCCTGGAGAGTTTTGTGGCCATCATGGCCATGATTTCGGCCAGTGTCCTGCAGCCGGGTGTCTATTTCGCCGTCAATAGCGCAGCCGGTGTCATCGGTTCCACTCCCGAGGCAGCCACGGCTACCGTCAGCTCATGGGGCTTTCCTGTGAGCTTGAAAGAAATGCAGCACCTGGCTCGGAGTGTC
>DATKMG010000143.1:0-3637 GCA_035541995.1 Terriglobia bacterium | reverse complement strand
TCGCGCTGAAGGCCGCCTGAAGGAGATTTCGGTGAGACTGGCCGTGGGAGCCGGCCCGCTCCGAATAGTCCGGCAATTGTTGACGGAGAATATGTTGATGGCTCTAATTGGAGGGGGAGTGTCACTTCTTCTGGCGGCCTGGGTCATCCATCTCTTGCCGAACCTGCAAACTTCAACGCAATTCACTCCCGATCTGGACATTCGCCTGGATGAGCGAGTCGTCGGTTTTACCCTGGTCATATCGCTGCTTTCCGTTTTCGGGTTCGGACTAGCCCCTGCCCTTCGCGCCGCACGCCTCGATTTGAATGAGGCCCTTAAGCAACTCTCCCTCGCCACTACCCGGAGATTCCGGGGCTGGACTCTGGGAAATCTGCTGGTGGTATCGCAGTTAGCATTGTCTCTCATGCTACTGGTGGGAGCAGGATTGCTGGCCAGATCATTTTGGAACATTCGCCGGATTGATCCCGGATTTCGAAGTGAGAATCGATTGTTGCTTTGGATGCTGCCGGTAATCTTGGGCTATAACGAGGACCAAACCCTCTCGTTCTACCGAAGTGTACTTGTCCGTGTTCAGGGATTGCCGGGCGTCAGACAAGCCAGCCTGGTCCAACGCCCGCCTCTCTACCCTACCGAAGGGGGCCAGGCTTTTGAGGTGAAAATTCCAGGATACCAGATGCCCTCTGATGCAGAATCTCTTCAGATCCAATATACCATCGTATGGCCCAATTACTTCGAGACCATGGGGACGGCGGTTCTGCGCGGTCACACTTTCAGTGGACTGGAAACTCGAACCGGCCAGGGGAGCATCCTGATTAATGAAACTATGGCGTGCCGCTTTTGGCCAAGCCAGGATCCAATCGGAAAGCATGTACAGGTGCTGAACAAGGATTGTGAAATCATTGGCGTGGTACAGAACGGCAAGTATGTCACTCTCCGGGAAGAACCAGTCCCGTATATGTTCTTATCAATTCCACAGTTCTTGTCCTCTGACATGACTTTGCTGGTGCACAGTGCAGTGGACCCGCACAACTTGGTGGGTCCCATTGAACGGGAGTTGCAGAACCTGGCCAGGGACCTTCCGGCTCCGGAAGTCTCGACTTTAGAGGAAGAGTGGAAAAGGGCGTTGCAGGACGAACGCCTGGCGGCCATGCTGGTGGGCTGCTTGAGCGCACTGGCCTTGTTCCTAGGGACAGTCGGACTTTATGGGCTCATGTCTTATTCAGTGAAACGTCGGACTCAGGAAATTGGGATCCGTATGGCCTTGGGGGCCCGAGCGAGCACGGTGATGCAGATGTTAATGAAGGAAAGCTTGAAGCTGATTCTGTGGGGAGTTGGACCTGGCTTGGCTGCTGCTTTCATCCTGACTCGGTTCCTGGCCACCCAGCTCTTCGGTGTAACAGCAACTGATCCACTTACGTATGTGGGAGTTTCAATTTTACTGGCGTTCATTGCGATTCTTGCATGTTACATCCCGGCCCGGCGGGCTGCCAAAGTGGATCCCTTGGTGGCTTTGAGGTATGAATAGAACAGTGGTGAGTGGTTAGTGGCGAGTGATGAGAGGGAGAAGAAGATGAACACCGAAGGGAGTCTCAAAAGCTACAAGGATCTCCTGGTCTTGCAGAAGAGCATGGCCTTAGTCAAGGATATCTATCATCTGACTGGCTGCTTCCCACCGGACGAACGATTCGGGGTCGTGAGTCAACTGCGACGGGCGTCCGTTTCCGTCCCATCAAATATAGCCGAAGGGCAGTCGCGTCACACCTCGGACCAGTTCGTACAGTTCCTTACCCACGCGGAAGGATCTCTGGCTGAGTTGGAGACACAAATTCTGATTGCCGTAGATCTGGACTACTCAAGTAAGAATGAGGCGAATCAAGCCCTGGCGCAGATCGACGAGCTTAAGAGGATGCTGAATAGTCTGCGGCGGAAACTCGCCACTCGCCACTGACCACTGACCACTATGTTCAACGACCTTCGTTTCGCTCTTCGCACGCTCCTCAAGAGCCCCGGCTTCACAGTGATTGCCATGTTGACGCTTGCCTTGGGTATTGGAGCCAATACGGCGATTTTTAGCGTCGTCAATGCATTGTTGCTTAACCCCTACCGGTTTCCCGACTCGGATCGCATCGTCTCAGTGCAGGCTCGCCACATCAGCGGGAAGAATCAAGGCTCGGGCTATCGGGATTTTCTTGATTGGCGAGAGCAAAATAGTGTTTTTGAGGAAATGGCAATTCTACCCTGGAACGGCTCTTACACGCTGACCGGCCAGGGAGAACCCGAGCGAATTGTGGGGGGTGAGACGACCTATGGTTTCTTGCGTGTGCTGGGCATCCAGCCTGTGCTGGGCCGATTCTTTACAGCTGAAGAAGACCAACCTGGGGCTCCTCGGCTGGCTGTATTAAGTTATGCGGCCTGGCAGCGGCGCTTTGGTGCGAGTTCAGACGTGCTCGGTAGCACGTTGATGCTCGACAGCATGTCTTTCACCATCATTGGCGTCTTGCCTCGCGGTTTTGCTCTCCCTGGAGTTCGGACTTGCGAGTTTTTTGCGGCACTCCGGGAGGATCCTTCCAACGGTCGTTTCCAGCATCAATACGGTGTATTGGCGCGACTTAAGCCCGGTGTTTCGGTAGAGCTGGCACAGGCGAATATGTCCACAATCACAAGCCGACTGGAACAGGAATATCCAGAAACAAACAAGGGATGGACGGCCACGGTAGCCCCCATTCGCGAGATGATTGCTGCGGAGACGAAGAGGCCGGCTCTTATTTTGTTTTCGGCGGTTTTCTTTGTCTTGCTCTTAGCCTGCGCTAACGTGGCCGGCTTACAGTTGGCGCGCGCCTCCTCCCGCGCCAAAGAGATGGCAGTACGCGCTTCGTTGGGAGGGAGCCGCCTGCGCCTTGCTTGCCAGATGCTGACCGAGAGCTTGTTGCTGGCATTGGCGGGCGGAGCACTGGGCTTGTTCTTTGCCCAATGGCTAACGGACGTATTGCGCGCCGCTGCCCCCGAAGATTTTGCACTGGATGCGACGCTTAGTCTCGACCCCACGGTCCTCTTGTTCACACTGGCGGTGTCGGTCTTAACCGGAATTGCGTTTGGTTTAGTTCCTGCACTTTATGGATCAAGATCCGATCTGAATTCAGTCATCAAAGGCGAACCCCATGCTTGGAGCAGTGCCCAGACACGAGCTAGATTCATGTCCTGCTTGATCGCCGGAGAAGTGGCCCTTTCCCTGGTCCTGCTCGTAGGTGCAGGATTGCTCATCAAGGATCTGGCGGTTGTTCTGCGCCTGCAAACCGGTCTGCGCATCGAACACGTCTTGACCTTTGCGCTGGACCCTCCTCACGCGAGGTACCAATCTCCACAAGGCCTGGCTCCATTCTATCGAGACCTGCTCGATCGTCTGCGTTTTACGACTGGAGTGGATATGGCAGCAGTGGTCAGTAACCTGCCTATGACCGGTGGAATGGCGGGTGGAAGCTTCCAAGTCGAAGGCCGTGCCAAGGCTGAAGATTGGGTCGATACACTGGTCGAATACAACGAGTCAACCCCAGGCTTCTTTCTCGCTCTAGGGATTCCGCTCCTCAGGGGTCGAGATTTTGACGATCGCGATAGTGCCAACTCGCTGCCGGTAGCCGTC
>DATKMG010000142.1:0-3369 GCA_035541995.1 Terriglobia bacterium | reverse complement strand
AATGAATGTTGTGGCGACTATTTTCATAAAGTAAGCAGTCTGAAATCTCAGGTTTCAAATAGCGTCGCACTGATCTAAATGCCTGGCACTGGATCAAAGATGTTTTTAAGGCGGTCCAGCCCCTGCGTAAATGTAAAGCAGCTATCGCTCTAAGGGGGGAAACAGTAGGGGGACGTCTCTCTTGACCCAAAGCGAAACAGAACAACCTCACGTTAATCCCTGGATCATCGCACTCACTGTCATGCTGGCGACCTTTATGGAAGTACTCGACACCAGCGTGGCGAATGTGTCCCTGCCGCATATTGCCGGCAGCCTGTCAGCAGGCATTGATGAGACGACCTGGGTCTTGACCTCCTATCTTGTCTCGAATGCCATCGTGCTGCCGATGAGCGGGTGGTTCTCCTCTCTCTTCGGGCGCAAACGCTTTTACATGTTTTGCGTATTCCTTTTTACCATAAGTTCCTTCCTTTGCGGGATGGCGCCTTCCCTTACACTCCTGGTGATTTTTCGCGTTATGCAAGGACTTGGTGGGGGGGCCCTCCAGCCGATCTCTCAGGCAATACTGGTCGAGAGCTTCCCTAAGCATAAGCAGGGAATGGCCATGGCCATCTACGGCATGGGAGTGGTGCTGGCTCCAATCATTGGGCCAACCCTGGGCGGATGGATCACAGACAACTACAGCTGGCGCTGGATCTTCTATATCAATATTCCTGTAGGCGCCCTTTCAATCCTCCTGAGTTCAATGCTGTTGCATGATCCACTCTACCTGGTCCGGAAGAAGCTGGGATCCGGCATTAAGATCGATTACATTGGGTTGGGTCTATTAAGCGTGGGCTTGGGTTCTCTGGAAGTCGTTATCGACGAAGGGCAACGGGAAGACTGGTTCTCTTCTAACTTGATTGTTGCCTCGTGCATCATCGCGGTTATCTGCCTGACCATTGTTATATTTTGGGAATTGCGTCAAAAAGAACCCATAGTCGAATTGCACCTGCTCAAGGAACGTAATTATGCCATGGCCACCTTCATCATGTTCATGGTGGGCTTTGTTCTTTACGGAAGCACCGTATTGCTCCCCATATTTCTGCAGACTCTGATGGGCTATACGGCTACCTTAAGCGGGTTGGTATTGTCACCCGGGGGACTGGCCGTATTGATGTTGATGCCGCTGGTGGGTTTTCTGGTTTCCAGGGTCGAGGCTCGTTGGTTGGTCCTTGTCGGATTAATTGTTTGTTCAGTGGGAATGTTTTATATGGCGGGGTTCAATCTGAATATAGACTACCGCACAGCCGTGATGGCCCGGATCGTCCAAAGTCTGGGGATAGCTTTCCTATTTGTCCCCATTAATGCGGTAGCCTTTAATTTTATCCCCAGAGAAAAAACCGGTTATGCAACAGGCCTCATCAACCTAGCCCGAAATATTGGCGGCAGTTCAGGAATTGCTTTCGTGACCACTATGCTTGCCCGTCGTTCCCAGTTCCATCAGAATATCCTTGTCAGTCACATGACGCCTTACGACTCGAACTACCAGGCGGCGCTTAGGAGTTCTTCACAATTTCTGATGTCTCAGGGCGCTGTTTCCTCTCAAGCCCAGGCTCAGGGCTTGCTTTACGGCTTGTTGCAGAGGCAGTCCGCAATGCTGGCTTTTCTCGACTCCTTCTGGCTGCTAGCGGTCATGTTTATTGCATTGGTGCCTTTGATCTTCCTGATGAAAAAAACCAAACCACATCGGGCCGAGATGGCGGGGCACTGAGTGAGGAGTTCCCTTAGGGATTGTTGACCCAGGGCATGGCGGACGGCGGAGACCACCGGTACCTCGCCTTTGGCTCCTGCTATTCGTCGGCTATGCCCTGGGGTACTTTCCTATGCCCTTTTCAAAAGACAATGGACAGGCAAGAATGCCTGTCACTACCGCGCAACCACGGGTTCAGCGGGTTACCGCTGTCACCAGGCTTCACCCATAGTTATTCACAGGCAACCCCTTCGGGGTCCGTTCCATCGGCCGTCGAAATACGTCAGCAAATTTAATGAACAGCGCACTAAGGTACTCGGACTGTTTATGGGCAGGGTACCATCTGATTCTTAGCGCGCACAATGCGGAGCCAATCTACGTCACAGACTCGCATTTGGAATTTAGGCTCATCCACCCGCGTTCCGGCACGCTTCAACAAATGAGGATGGAGTGCGAAGAACCCATTGGCCCTTCTCTCGGGAATGAGTCGAGACTCTCTGTATCTGGCCCTGATGGTTCGAGATGATGACAAAATGGGGGAACCCTGTTCCTCCCAGGCGTTTGAAGAGGGCCATTTCCTTCTCGCCCGCCTCGGCATTGATGGGAACATAAAGAATTTGGTCTAAGTATTGCCGCACAACCGGGGATGCCAAGATTTCCTTATCGAGTTGGGCGCAGTAAGGACACCAGTGCACGTAAAAGTAGACGGCCATAGGCTTGCCTGTCCGCAGATGATCCCGCAACGCTTCGTCATATTGTCCTACACCGCTCGACCCGCTCAGGCCTGTACTGGAGCCGGCCGGCTTGCCGACCAGGTTTGAAGCTTGCCCGGAAGCCCCGCCTTGGGAACTGCCTCCCGGCCCAGGCGACTCGGGAAAAAGCTCCTTTCCGGCGGGAAGGTTTTCATTTGTAAACCGTTTCTGGACAGGTCGCGCCGAATCTGTTTTGAGATGATCGACAGCATTGGCTTCCTCTGTGGCATGAAGATCCACTTGACCAACCGGAATTGAACGGAACCGGTTGTCCAGGTCTGTGAATCGGAAGAAGCCTTCCATCGATACCATTTTCGTTTTTGCCTGGATTACAGTCCCACTCTTCAGGATGATCTTGTAGGGAGCTTCTGCCGAGAGAAATGTCCCCAGCCAAATGAGAAAAACGGTGAAGACACATATATTCCGGCTACCCAAAGAGTATTTGATCGGTTTCATTAGACCCCTCCGGTTAGAAGTGTCGCGCGGAGTATTGGTATCCTTCGGTCCTGCGTAGGGAGAACTCATATGAGTTCTCATGACTCTTATCGGAAAACAGAATCCCGAATTGATCAAAAATGGATGGATTGTCTGGAAGGTCCCATCAAACGGGAAGTCGCGAGAATAGGATAACCTCGGACGTGTTGGGGTGTTCAAGGTCCACAATGATACCTGGGTTTGTCATTTGATGCCCGCTTAGAGTCTTCAGCTCCTGCCGATCGTGGTGAGTTACCCTGTAATTCCGGTCACCTTCTAATCCTCGCAACGCGACGACCTTCCTGGCCTCCGGGTGGCTATTTCGGAATGCGTACACGATTCCTTCTCCGCGGACAGAGTCGTAGAGTTCAAAAGCGTCCCATCCCATGGGGTGTGGCCTGCCGATCAGACGAA
>DATKMG010000141.1:0-2829 GCA_035541995.1 Terriglobia bacterium | reverse complement strand
ATTGCTCAAAATGAACCAGCAGGTCCTCCCAAGAGAATGAAGGTCGGAGTTGCACTCGAAGGCGGCGGTGCGCTCGGACTGGCCCACATCGGCGTACTCAGGTGGTTTGAGCAACACCACATCCCCATTGACTATCTGTCCGGTAACAGCATGGGTGGCTTAGTTGGCGGCCTGTACGCCAGTGGCCAAAGCCCCGATCAAATTGAACGAACTGTCAAACGAATGGACTGGCCGCTGCTTCTTGGAGGCGCAACCCCCTTCGAAGATCTCTCGTTCCGCCGCAAGGAAGACGCGCACGCAATACAAAACACCTTGGCAATCGGCTTCAGGAAGGGTGCGTCGCTCCCATCTGGGATGAATGCCGGGCATCAAATCAGTCTACTTATCGACCGGGAGACCCTGGCCTACTCGGAGATGAAATCTTTCGACGACCTCCCCATTCCCTTCCGCTGCGTTTCCACAGAGTTGATATCGGGAAAGGCACATGTGTTCTCCGCAGGTTCACTTGGCATGGCCATGAGGTCGACCATGTCCCTGCCGGCAATCTTTGCTCCCATCCGCGATGGGGATGAACTGTATGTGGATGGCATGTTTGTGGACAATCTGCCCACTGACCTGGCGCGCCAAATGGGCCCGGATGTCGTCATCGCGATTCATCTCCAGGTCTCCTCTACTACTGCAGACGACATTCAGTCTCTCTTCGGTGTGTTGGGCCGGTCAATGAGTCTCAGCGGCGCTGCTTCGGAAGTTCGGGGGATGGAGGCCGCGGATATCGTTGTCAAAGTGGATGTTCAGAAATTCACCCCTCTGGACTTCAATCAGGCAGATGAACTGATTCAAAGGGGGATGGAGGCCGCAGAAGAAAAGGCCAAAATCCTGCAGCCTTATGCGCTTAATCAGGCCCAATGGGACGAATACGTGGCCCGTCGCGATGCGCGCAAAAAGGGGCCGGTCGGTGCTCCTCAATTCCTGAAGGTAGAAGGCAGCACACCAAAGCTGAACAAACAAATCGAGGCATCCCTCCAGCCCATGGTGAACAAGCCCATCGACACAAAGAAACTGGACAAAGATCTCACTCTGTTGACCGGTGCGGGAAAAATCGCGAGCGCATCCTATGGCATGACTACGGTTGGTAATGAGACCGGACTGTTGGTCAACGTCCTCGAGAAGAACAACGCGCCCCCGGTTCTCCAACTCGCCTTTTCTGTGGATGGCACCCAGCCTGAAAACGTCACCTACACACTGGGAGGCCGATTGACGTTTATCGACGTGGGAGGATTCGGCTCGGAATGGCGCACAGATTTTGCGGTCGGAAACACGTATGGAATTTCTTCCGAGTTTTACAAGAGACTTGGTGCAACCTCCAAGTGGTTTGTTGCTCCGCGAGTGCTTGCGAGCGATACGGGGCTGCGGCTCTATTCCGACGGGAATCCCCAGGCTGAGTACCGCATCGGCAGAATGGGCGGCGGGGTTGACGTCGGATATGCTGTCGACCGATTCAGCGAAGTGCGCGCGGGATACGAAATCGGCTATCTGGATGCGCGTCTAAGGCTGGGCACCCCGGAGTTCCCATCCGTCAAGGGGCAGGTAGGCGAGACGCGGTTTCGTTTCATCACCGACCATCTGGATCAACCGGTCGTTCCGAGAAAGGGCTATCTGGGGCAGATGAATTTCGGATGGAAAGATCAGAGCCCGGGAACATCGTCAGCATTTCCAGTCCTGGAAATGAAAGCCGAGTTCTTCAAGCGGATTTCTAATCCCGCTTCAATCTTCTTGTTGAGTACTGGCGGGACGACGATGGACTACGAGCACACCGGGATTCCGCAGTTCTACCTGGGCGGCACGTCGGGGCTGCTTGGGTATGGCCCGAATGAAGTGCGGGGAAATCAATACTTCCTCTTCCGGCCGGGTTACATGCATGAGCTAATCAAACTCCCTCCGTTTATCGGTAACGGTGTTTATGGTGTGGCTATGTATGAAATCGGAAAGATGTACGACGCCCCGGGAGTGAGCAAACTCCCCAATGACGGTGCTGCCGGAGTGATCGTCCGAACCGCTTTTGGGCCTATATTCTTTGGCGGCAGCGTGGGAGATACGGGGCATGCCACCTGGTTCTATTCAGTAGGCCATGTGTTTTAGCCCGTCAGGTCACCCAACGGGCCCCGGGGACGGAGACATTGAGGATGCATCGGATCAGCCGTTTATGCAATCAATGATTCTCAAATCGAAGCTAACCTCGCAGGAAATATGACTGAAACGGTTCTTGATAAGAAAGGGACGCAATGAAGGTACTGAGCAATCCAATATTCAAATTCGGGACTTTGGCGGTAGGACTCTTGATCAGCGTGCTGTCTGCTGCAACGTCGGTCGCGGCCCAGGCGCCGCTCGAGCAGGCTTGGAAGATCCTGCAGGCTGGTGCCGAAGACAGAAGTTCCGATGAGCGGATGGCAACCATGAGAGCGCTCCAGTTGATCCCCGGCGATGCTCAAGCCGCAAGCCTGGCCGAAAAGTGCCTGCAGGATAAAGACCCAGAAGTGCGCAGCGCAGCCGCACTCTCACTCGGTGCGATGGGGAACAAGGATGCGATCCCAAAATTAAACGATTTGATCGCCAGTGACAAAGATGGCTCGGTCGCGCTGGCGGCCGCAAAAGCGCTCCTTCAACTGGGAGACGGGGCAGGGTACAGAGTCTTCTACGCGGTCGTTACCGGTACAAAGAAATCAGGCGAAGGGCTGGTGTCAGATCAGAAGCAAGAGCTGAGCAACTTGATGTCAAACCCCAAGCAAACGGAAAAGATGGCATTTGAGCAAGGAATTGGATTCGTGCCAT
>DATKMG010000140.1:0-11422 GCA_035541995.1 Terriglobia bacterium | reverse complement strand
ACCAAAAGCAGTTTGTCGTGGCTACCGAAACTCGCATTTTCATAAAAGGCCGTTCCGGCCAGTCAGCACAGCCTGAGCTTCACCGCATCATTCCTTTATGTCCCAAGGCCTGAGGGATTATGGCACCGGTGCGTTCTCAGTGCAAGTGAAGGGGCAGAAACTGTATTGGGTCAATTTAGAAGTGATGCAACAGGTACCTATGTGGAACCGCCATCCCTAACGGACTTATTTCGAAAAGAGCGCGTTAGAATGGCGGGAAACTACTGATAGACGAGTCAAGTTGCCTAGTTGCAGGTCATTCGGTCACCGCGTCACAGGTTCAACGGCTGAGTTACAGCAGCTTGGATCATTGATCTGACGAAGCTGATTTCATCGTCGTTAATGGCATGACCCATGTCAGGATAAAGACGTTCAGTGACTTGGGCCCCTAGTTGCGTTAAGAGGACTTGAGTGTCGTCCACCCGTTGTTTGGGAATGTGAAAGTCCGTTGTGCTGCATCCGAGGAAAACGGGGCTCCCTTCCAATGAGCCTGCATAGTCCCGCAGTGTCTCCTCGGGGCCGATTAATCCACCGCTCAGCCCGACAATGCCGGCATAGCGTCGGGCATGCCGAGCGGCGTACTCCAAACACAGGCATGCCCCCTGGGAGAAACCAAGCAGCATTACCCGCGCGGATGATATCCCCTGTTGGCGCAGGTAACTGAGAACTCCTCCGATAACAGCAAGAGAGTTGGAAAGAGCAGGTTCATTACTGGCTAGCGGAGCCAAAAAGCTGTGCGGGTACCAGCTGTTTCCCTTCGCTTGAGGCGCCATGTAAGCAATTCCTTCCGGCACGAGTTCTGTCTTTAAAGAGAGGATGTCTGCAGCAGTAGCCCCCCTCCCGTGAAGCATGACCACGGCCACGCGGGCTTTGGAGAGAGGAGTACCATCCACAAAAACAGTTTGTTCCTGTTGAATCTGGTCGATTGAGATTGTCAGTTTCCTCATCAGTCTTGACCTTTCAATGCGGTTGCCCTAATACTCCAACTACTGCTGTGCACATTCAGCTACCTGCCTTGGCGGAGGAAGCGCTGGAGGTACGAAGGGACGGCAATGCCGCCTCAATTGACCTACGATGGGATTCCAGCCATGGGGGCAATACTAAGCTGCTGCCAAGCTCTGCTGGCGTCTCGTTCACTGTAAAACCAGGAGGATCGGTAGCAATCTCAAAGAGAATCCCACCCGGCTCGCGAAAGTAGATGGAGTGAAAATACTGACGGTCCATCACCGGCGAAACATGGGTTCCCGCACCGGTTATTTTCTCCCTCCAGCCTCTCTGTTCCTCATCGCCGGATGTTCGCCACGCTACGTGGTGCACAGTGCCAATCGAAATTGCTCCACGAGAGCCCTTCGGGTCAACCTGAAGATCGACAGTGGCAGCCGAACCTGGTTCACTCATACTAAAGCGAAAACGGCCCTGACTTTCTTTTTCCAGCGTAAATGCCAACATCGATTCCATGAAGTGCGACGTTGGGTCAGCTGCATCCTCGGTGAGAGTCACAGAATGCAAACCCCTGATCGCTTTCTCAGGGGGCACCGCGCCTCCCTCCCAGGGGTCGAACCTGGAAGTGATTGGACTGGCAATGAGCTCCAAGAGCAAACCATCCGGGTCCACCAGTGACAAAACTTCCTCGTCAAATCGATTGGAAATTGGGCTCAGGGGAAGCCCTCGACTCTTCAACCGATCCACCCAGTAACTCATGGAATCAGGCGGGATTGAAAGAGCGGCCGCTGTTACCTGTCCGGCCCCTCGTCTTCCCCGGCGCGCTCTCGGCCAGGAGAAAAAGGTCAAGATAGTGCCCGGATTTCCCGCTTCATTTCCGTAGTACAGGTGATAGGCTGACGGGTCATCGAAGTTGATTGTCCGCTTGACCAGGCGCAGCCCGAGGGTGCTGGTATAGAAGTCGACATTCTGCTGTGGATCACCGGCTATGGCTGTGACATGATGGATTCCCGGAAGCTTCAAGTTCATGGCATTATCTCCTATGGGGCTCGAACGGTACCGTTACTCGTTAAAACGACTATTTTTTCAAAAAAAATCATCCGGTGCTCTCCCTGGCGACTTCCAGCAGCCGAATCAACTCCTGCAACTGGGCTTTTCCCAGATGGCGTAAGCAGGCCTTGGACAATTCCGATGCGGGCTTATCCAGCTGCACCAGCAACTCCAGGCCCGCAGCGGATATCCGGGTGATGATTACCCGGCGGTCTTCCCGTTGACGCGACCGAACCGCCAGCTTCCGCCTCTCAAGACGATCGAGAAGGCGAGTGATGTCAGGGTCTCGGCTCAACATCCGATCGGCGATCTCTTTGCAGGCCAGACCATGCGGCTCCGATCCCCGCAGGATGCGAAGTACGTTGTACTGAGCCGGTGAAAGATCCACAGTTTTTAACAACGCTTCATGTCGTCGAAACAGGGCATCCGTCGTGCGAATGAGATTCAGATAAACCTCTTCTTCCAGGCTCCTGAAGGGTTTGCTTTGTTTGATCTCGCTCTGAAGTCGGGTCACGATAAGTAATATAATCGTTGAAACGACTATTGTCAAGAGGAATTTATGACTGAGCGAAACGGAAAGGGACTGACGTGGATTGGCGGCTTCTACTCAAAGGCAAGTCTTCTTGATTCTGCGTTGAGTCAATCCTACCGTCTCCTTATTGGTTGATGGACTCACCGTAGGCGTCTCCCGCTGCTTCCATCACGGCTTCAGTGAGTGTGGGGTGAGCATGAACGGTATGCAGAATCTCCTGATACGTGGCTTCGAGATTCTTGGCCACTGCCAGCTCCGCAATCATTTCGGTCGCTTCAGCGCCCAGAATATGGGCACCCAGGAGTTCTCCGTAGCCGGCGTCGAAAATCAATTTAACCAGCCCTTCGGTCTCGCCTATTGCTATGGCTTTGCCATTGGCTCGAAACGGGAAACGTCCGATCTTGAGTGAATAACCCTTCTGTCGAGCCTTTTCCTCAGTCAGTCCCAGACTGGCCACTTGGGGTTGGCAATAGGTACATCCTGGGATATTCTCGTAAATCACTTTGGTCCGGTCTTCAGTACCGGCCATCCCTTCAACGGCCGAGATGCCTTCCGCGGAAGCCACGTGGGCGAGCAAAGGCGAACCGATTACGTCGCCGATCGCATAAATCCCGGGTACATTGGTTTGGTAGTCCCCGTCCACCTGGATAAAGTCCTTGTTCAAGCGGACTCCCAATTGTTCCAAGCCCAGACCCTCATGATTTCCCCGGACTCCAATGCTCATCAAGGCCAATTCGGCGCTGAGTTGGGATTTCTGGCCCTGGAGAGTTTCGACGGTAACTTCTACTCCGATGTCCGTCTTGGCCAAAGAGCTGACCTTGGTTTCCGTCATGATCTTGATTCGACTCTTCCTTAAAGACTTTGCCAACAAATCGGCAATCTCTTTGTCCTCAACTGGAAGAATCTGAGGCATCATTTCCACCAGGGTGACGTCAGTGCCAAAGGTATTGTAGAAATATGCGAATTCAACCCCGATGGCTCCCGCCCCTATGATTATCATCGATTTAGGCGGAGCGGGAAGGACCAGGGCTTCCGTGCTCCAGATCACTTTCTGCCCGTCAAAGTCCACTCCGGGCAGGGTCCGAGGCCGGGCGCCCGTTGCCAGAAGAACCCGGCCCGCTTCAAGCGTGTCCTGCAGTTGCTGATCCGGGCCAAGGATCTGGACCACGCCCGCTCCGGACAAGCGGGCTGTGCCGAAATAGGTGGCTATGGAGTTCTTCTTCATCAGGAATTCGACGCCCTTATTGAGACGATTTGCAGCATTTCGACTTTTCTTGATAATCTTGGAGAAATCAAAACGTAGATTGTCGACGCTAATGCCCCATTCATCGCTTTTCTGAAAAAGCTGGAACAGTTCCGCGTTCTTCAGCAGCGCCTTAGTGGGAATACAGCCCCAGTTCAAGCAAATTCCCCCCAGCTTGTCCCGTTCGACGATGGCGACTTTCATTTTGAGCTGGGCAGCGCGAATGGCCGCAGTATAGCCTCCAGGGCCGGAACCAATAACAACGAGATCAAAATGGGCTGATGCGTCGTTCAATTGTTCTCCTCTTATGAAAATGCGGTTTTGATGGAGGGTCGCGCTCTGTCGCGACCGTGGCCCCGACGGAGCGGGGCCCTCCAGCATTTTCGCCGACCGTGGTAACCTGAAAAAGGTCTTGGGGCACTCTTACCGACTCACCCCTCCGTTGCTGATCTCCAGACTAGTGGATGCAAACCCTTCGGCTCTCCCGGGAGTATGGCCGCTTGGGTCCACGAATTTCAGAAGCAACAGCGCATGTCACGAAAGGGTGGACGCTCACTAGACAGATCTATACGTAAATGGCCTCACCAAAGGCGGCAGACGATGCTTCGTGCACGGCTTCGCTTAATGTCGGATGAGCGTGAATCGTGGCCTCGATCTCTGCGTAGGTGGCTTCGAGTGTCATAGCCACTCCCAATTCCGCCACCATCTCAGTCGCCTCCGCACCAATAATATGAGCACCAAGCAGTTCTCCCTCAGGTTCACCAATAATGATCTTCACGAACCCCTCGGGTGTTCCATGTGCCAGAGCTTTCCCGCTGATGCGGAATGGAAACCGGCCTACCCGATACGGCAGCCTGGCATTGCGGACCTCCTTCTCCGTCATGCCAATGCTGGCGATCTGGGGCTGGCAGTAAGTACAATTGGGGAAGACCCCGATTTGCCTGGGCTTGCCTTCAGTAAACATGCCTTCAACCGCCTGGATGGCTTCGAAGCTCGCAACGTGAGCTAGCCAGGGTGGTCCGATTACATCTCCGGCTGCACATATCCCTTTTACCGAGGTCTCATAGCGATCGTCGACCTTGATATAACCCTGGTCCAACTCACAATTCAGCCCTGGGGGCAGAACCGGGGCCACTCCTGCGGCCACAAGTGCCACACCCGCTTGAAGGGTATCGGAGGTGTCACCAACCAGGTCAAGCTTTATGCCTTGATTCGTGACGTTGCCAGACTCAACCCGGGTGTTTGTGAGGATTCGGATCCCCTGCCGTGTGAACGAAATCCGCAGAGCCTCCGAAACTTCTTCATCCTCCAGCGGCACCAGTTGAGGCATTGCTTCTACCAGCGTCACCTGTGTCCCATAGGCATTGAAGAAGTAGGCAAACTCAACTCCTATTGCACCGCCACCGATAATCACAATGGTCCCGGGTTGTTTTTTCAAGGATAAGGCCTGTCGGCTGTCGACGATGGTACTTCCGTTAAAAGTCATTCCCACCAGTTCCCTGGGACGAACCCCGGTCGCCACCAGCACGTGCCTGGTATTGAGAAGCTTGACCGTCTCGCCACCCAAGGTGACGACAATCGTTTTCTCATTAATGAGAGAGGCCTCCCCGTGAAGGTACTCGACCTGATTCTTCTTGAGAAGGGCCTCAATTCCCCCAACCAGCTGAGCCACCACCTTCTGGCTGCGTCCCAAGACTTTGGCCCAGTCATAGCTCAGGTCAGTGAAGACCATTCCGAAATCGGTGGCTCGGGTCCTCATCAGCTGGTAGAGTTCGGCATTGCGCAGGAGCGATTTTGTAGGGATGCAACCCCAGTTGATGCAGCTGCCACCGGCGCGCTCCATTTCGACGCAAGCCACTCTCTTCCCAAGCTGGGCGGCTCGAATGGCACCCGCGTACCCAGCGGGTCCTCCACCGATTACGACAAGGTCAAACCATTCCGTCATAAGAGCATCAAAGCCGGATTTTCGATCATCTTGCGAAATTCCTGCAGAAACTTGGCTGCCACAGCCCCATCTATGGCGCGGTGATCGCAACAAAGCGTGGCGCTTATGCGCTGCCCTGCAACAACTTGGCCTGAAGAAGATATGACCGGTTTCCGAATGATGCTACCCACCGCCAGGATAGCCGCTTGGGGCGGACTAATTATGGCGTGAAAGCTGTCAATCCCGGAAGGTCCAAGGTTTGTAACGGTGAAAGTGCCACCCTGGTACTCTTCGGGTTTGAGTCTGCGAGTTCGCGCCCGTTCAATCAGTCCTCGGGCATCGGCACTGATTTGTCGCAGGCTCTTAGTTTCGGCATTGTGAATGATGGGAGTAATCAAGCCCTCTTCCAGGCTGACGGCAAATCCCAGGTCGACATTTCGATAGCGGAGGATTCCATTTTCCGTGAAAGAGGCATTTGCTTCGGGCGCCCGTTTCAATGTCTCCACGCAAGCTTTGAGGATGAAGTCATTGATGCTGAGTTTCTCTTCACCTGAGGAATGGAGATCGCGATTGGCTTGCTCCCTCAGTTCCAGGAGGGCCCCTGCATCCAGTTCCACGCTGAGGTAGAAATGCGGAATTCGGGTCTTGCTTTCCACCATACGCTGGGCAATAGCCCGGCGCATGGGCGAAAGAGTGATGAGTTCTGATTGAGTTCCAGGGCCCGGCGAAACCGGAGCTTCCACCGGCATTGCAACTGGAGCGGCCTTCTCGACTTCAGCGGCCGCCAGTACATCTTCCTGGACGATGCGTCCTCCAGGACCCGTTCCATCGATTCTGGTGAGATCCACCCGCATGCGGGCTGCAATCTTGCGCGCCAGAGGAGAGGCCTTGACCCGTCCCCCGGCCGGGGCAGGCAGGACTTGCAGGGGGGCCCTCTGCGCTTCGGTTCTGCGCAGGGGAGCCTGAGAATAACCCTCTTCCAAGTGAGCGATCTTGCGGACTTGTTCAATTTCAGCGGGCTTAGGGCGGGGGATTACGGACTTCTTTTCGTCAACCCTCCGTTTAGGCATTGCAGCTACCTTCTCCACGCCCTGGGGAGCCGGAATCTCTTCTTCCCCGTCCGCGACGATCAGAGCTATCCGCTCCCCGACGGCGACTTTCTGACCTTCTTCGACGTAAGTCTCTTTCAGCAGGCCATCATGGAATGCTTCCATCTCCATGGTTGCCTTGTCAGTCTCCACTTCAGCCAGCACGTCGCCCATGCTGACAACATCCCCCTTTTTCTTTAACCAACGCACCAGGACCCCTTCGGTCATGGTGTCACTCAACTTGGGCATAGTGATTTCGGCCATATTCTCGGTATCCTGGATGGTTAGAGGTAACAAGCTTGGGTGACCGCCTGAAGAATCTTCTCTTCGCTGGGCAGGACAGCAGATTCGAGTTTCTCGTTATAAGGCATCGGGACCTCTTCCTGAGCCACACGCAGGACGGGGGCGTCGAGGGAATCGAAGAGTTCCTTTTGAATCCGATACGCAATCTCGGCTCCAATTCCGCAGAAGGGACGGTCCTGTTCCGCGATCACACAGCGGTGGGTTCGGGAAACAGACCTGAAGATGAGGTCAAGATCCAAGGGTTTGATGGACCGGAGGTCCAGAACTTCAACACTGATTCCTTGGGTCGCCATGTATTCAGCCGCGCTCATCGCCATATGGACTGTCTGGGCATAACAGATAAGTGTCAAGTCCGTTCCGGAACGCTTGACCTCGCCCTTGCCCAGAGGAATCAACAATTCTGATTCCGGTTCTTCCACCATTCCTGAAGTGTTGTAGAGCAGTTCCGATTCGAGCACCAGCACCGGGTTGTCGTCGCGTATGGCCGTTTTAAGCAGCCCTTTGGCATCACGGGGAGTTGCCGGTGCGGCAATCTTCAGGCCTGGAGCATTGGCAAAGAGGGGTTCGGTGGCATGCGAGTGGGTTGCCCCCAACTGGTGTGCCGGTCCATTTGGGCCGCGGAAAACGATGGGAATATGAAACTGCCCGCCGGACATGGTCAACATGTTGGGCGCATTGTTGACAACCTGGTCGAAGGCAACCAGGGAGAAACTGAACGTCATAAATTCCACGATGGGACGAAGCCCCGCCATAGCGGCACCAATCGCCAACCCTGCAAATCCAGCCTCACTGATGGGAGTATCAAGCACACGCGAGGGCCCGAACTTTTCCAGCAAGCCCTGGCTTACCTTGTAGGCACCGTTGTATTCGGCGACTTCTTCTCCCACCAGGAAGACGTTTGGGTCGCGCTGCATTTCCTCTTGCATGGCCTCATTCAGGGCCTGGCGATAACTGATCTCTCTCACGAGTTAGCTCCGCTCACGAAGGTATTGTCATGCAAGGATTCCAAAGCAGGCTCCGGGCTTTCTTCGGCAAAACGTACCGCTTCAGTGGAAAGCCTCTTGGCTTCACGATCCAATTCTTGGAACTTCGCCTCATCGATCTTTCCTTCACTCAGCAATTCCGACTTTAAACGGGCGATCGGGTCCTCTTCCTTATTCTTCTCCAATTCCTCTTTCGTCCGATAAGTCGCAGGGTCAGACATGGAATGTCCCCTGTAGCGATAAGTCCTGGCTTCAACAAAATAAGGGTGGGGCCGCCTGCGGATGGCATCGAGAACCGTGCGGAGTCCTTCTTGGACCTGCCGCACATCCATCCCGTTAAAAATCATTGAAGGCATGTCGTATCCTTTGGCGCGGTTGGTTAATTCCTTGACGGAGGCAGCTCGCTCCACATGCGTTCCCATGCCGAAGAGGTTATTCTCGCAGACAAAAACAACAGGCAACTTCCACAAAGCAGCCAGATTCAAGGCCTCATGAAAAGCCCCCTGGTTAATGGCGCCATCACCGAAAAAGCACAGGGTACAACAATCCTCCCCGCGGTATTTGCTGGCAAAAGCCAGCCCGGTGGCCAAAGGCAAGTGTCCCCCGACGATGGCATGACCACCGTACATATGATTGGCCCGATCAAAATAGTGCATCGACCCGCCTAATCCTCTGGAACAACCGGTAGTCTTGCCATAAAGTTCAGCCATGCAGGCGTTCAAACTGGTCCCACGGGCGATGGCATGTCCGTGGTCTCGATAGGCGGTTATGATGTAATCATCGTCTCGCGCGGCAGCGACCGCCCCCACTGCCACCGCTTCCTGGCCGATATAAAGATGGCAGAATCCGCCGATTTTTTGTTGTTGGTAAGCCTGAGAGGCACGCTCTTCGAAACGTCGGATCAACAACATCCTATAGAGCAGGTCCAGTTCATCGACAGGGCGGGTGGCTTTCAGCTGATCTTTCTCTGTTGGAAGAGTTGCAGGCATGTTCTATCTGACCTTCAGGAATCTCCCTTCTCCCGGCGACACTAATTGGGCTGGGCCTCGCTTGCTCTTGACTTATATCATGGTTCGATCCAGCCCGAATGTGCCGGGAACTTCGGGTTCGAATATGAATTATTAAGCAAAGAAGCAGGCCCTGGCAGCCTGTATCTTCAATTCCCAATCCTCAAAAAATACACGGTCAGCGGCTTTTTTTCAACTCAATTCTCAATTTAAAACCCGGTCCGCCAACAACCCATGGCACCCGCCGACCCTGTAGTTTCAGCAGATTACTGCAGCATAGTTCGCCCCTGCAAGGTCTTGGGAACAGAGAAGAACTCATCGATCACACGACGGGCGGACTTCAGATCCGCACATCGATTGACTCGGGTAGACAAATAGTGGCCAAAGAAAAGCCACTTGTGGCCCCATGCCAGAAATAATCTTAAGCGGGGCATCTGCAACGCCTCCGGGAAATAGAGTTCCAATTCATTACAGAAGCGATCCAAGGCCCGCTGAAATTCCGCACCCTCTTCTTGAGGAGTTTTAGGCGCGCACTCTCCCTCTCGGCCGAGAGGCGGGGGAAGACCTAGTGCCTCCCCCACTTGCCAGAAAATCCAGGGCCGCGCCGTGGCGACCCGGGCCACCATGACTCCATCACAGCCGGTGATCTGATGCATTCGAAGGATGTCCGATGCCTCCTGAACGTCGCCATTGCCGATCACAGGGATTTTGACTGACTCCCTTACACGGCCGATATACTCCCAATTGGCCAGTCCCCTTCGATTCTGAGCCTGGATCCGAGGATGGAGTGTCACCCAATCTGCACCCGCCTCCTCCAGCATTTGGACAAACTCAACCAAATACGCCGGATCGTCTCGCAGGCCCGTCCGCATCTTGATGGAAAGAGGAAGGGTAGTCAGCTTGCGTGCACTCCTGACTACCGTCTCGGCATAGCGAATATCCCCCATCAATGCAACTCCCCAGTTGTGCTTGAGAACCTTGCTGACAGGGCAACCCATGTTGATATCAACCCCCGCTGGAGAAATTGCGCGAAGTTTCTCCAGGGAATCCGCAATCCGGGACGCTTCATTTCCCAGTAGTTGGGGGATAAGGTCGTCTTCTTGATCGGCCACCAGAGTCTGCGGAGTCCTACCTACCTCTTCAAACGGTAGCAGGCGGGTCGAGAGCATCTCCGTGAAAAGTAATGTCCTTGAGTTGGCGGGCAGGTAAGATCGAATAAGCTGACGGAGCGCTACATGAGACAACCCGGCCATCGGCGCAAGCAGGATGGGGAAATTCACCCTCCTGTTGTTGGCAAACTCAATCTCACTTAGCCTGTTGGACAGCCCGAGGAGGGTATTCTCCGTGTCGCTCAAAACTGGGATCATATCGCAAGGAACCACCGGCTACTCAATCTTCAATTCCAATTCAGCAATCGCCTTCCGAGCCACTTCGTTGCCCGGGTCAATCTCGAGGGCCCTAACGAATTCCTCCAGGGCCTTGCCTTGTTCACCCTGGGCTACGTAGATGCAGCCAAGATTGAGGTGTGGGAAGTGCTTCGATTCGTATCGCTTGGCGCTCTTGGCTTTTTCCAGCCAGGGAATCGCCTGATCCAACAAGCCAAGCTGCATCAGGTAGACCCCGATGTCATTGTAAGGGTTGCCAAAATCGGAATCGACACTGATGGCCCGTTTGCAGTCCGCTATTGCCTCTTCCCAATGCCCCAAGAAGGATATGGCCCAGCCCCTATAGGTATAGGCCTCGGCAGTAGGGCTGGACTTCAAGCTATCATTGAAACTGTCAACAGCGGAAAAAAACGTCCCCTTCCATTAATTGCTGAAGGCCAGCTTCCCAGAGCTCCCGGGCTTTTGCCGAAGTACTATCGTGTGGTTCCATTCGAGCGGTTACCTCAATCCTCCTGCGAGGGGAACTCCCTCTCTTCTCTAAATATTAACATACCTGAGCCTGCTGACTGCCAGCAGTGCCCTCGTACTCCTCGTACTGACGCGTCGCCCTGCCAGGGTGGCAGCAACCAAGCTAAGACTAAGAGGTTCCCCAGTTGCAGGAGGATCATCCTCTATGAACCAATTGATGGAGAATTTTGTCTAAACCGACCGCAAGGAACAACAGGATACTGATGTAGCCGTTGACAGTGAAGAAGGCCTGGTTGACCTTGGAGAGGTCTTCCGGACGCACTAGATGGTGTTCATACCATAATAGATAGGTTACCAGCCCAACGCCCGCGAGACTGATCCAACCTAGATTTTCCAGCAAGACCAAAAGAAGCAAAAGTAGAAGCATAACGGCGTGAAGGCTTGAGGAGATTTTCAAC
>DATKMG010000139.1:0-9373 GCA_035541995.1 Terriglobia bacterium | reverse complement strand
TAAGCCGGAAGAAGAACAACAGCTGGCCAGACTCTACCAGGAGAAAAATGACCTCAATGCGGCCCGCCGATTGGTCACATCCAATCTCAAGCTGGTTGTCCGGATCGCCTTCCTCTACAACCGAATCTACTCCAATCTCATGGACTTGATCCAGGAGGGGAATGTCGGATTGCTTCAGGCAGTCAAGAAGTTCGACCCTGAGCGTGGGACTCGGCTCCCTACCTATGCCAGTTGGTGGATTAAGGCCTACATTATCAAGTTCATTCTGGACAATTTCCGGATCGTCAAAATCGGGACCACCAATGACCGCCGGAAGATCCTGATGAATCTCCGCAAAGAGAAGCAACGGTTAGAATCCCGAGGCATTGTGGCCACTCCTCGATTGATTGCGGAGGCATTGGAGGTCAGTGAAGATGACGTTGTGGCTGTCGAAAAGGGCATGCAAAGTCACGATATTCCTCTGGATCAGCGGATTTCCGAGGATTCCGACCTTAGTTTGCTGGACACTCTCGCATCTACGGAAGAGCTGATTGATGAGAAGCTGGCAGCCGGGGAGTTCAAAGAGTTTATAGAGCAAAGATTCCGAGAATTCTCTTCAACATTGACCGAAAAAGAGCAGATGATTCTCCAGGACCGGCTTCTATCGGAAGAGCCGGCTACCCTTCAAGCCATTGCAAACAAGTATGGAGTCACGCGAGAGGCCATCCGAGTCACCGAAAAGAAACTAATCGCCAAGATCAAATCCTACATGAGGGAAGCCCTCAAGGGGTTTGGGGAAATAGACGTCCGGTTGGCGAAATCCAGCTAGTTCGTCACACTTGACGAAAAGCAATCTTCCCCTTAGTATTGAAAAGGAGTTTCCCAGGAGTTTTTGACTGGAGCAATATATGAAGAGCCTGGCTTGCTTCTTGCGGCTATTCCTCAGCATGCTTCTGACCCTAGGGACTTTGCTGGAATCCCGACACATCGTTTACCCTGTTGTCGCGCAGCAGGACCAATCCAAGGAAAAACCATCTGAAATCGACCAAACCGGGCCGAAGCAGGAAGACACCGACACACTGGTTGGCCCCAAGAAAGGCCCGCCAGTCAAGAAGAAACGCATTACTCCGAAGAAACCAGCGGGTGACAAGCCGGAGGACAACTATACTCTGGCGGTCGAAGTGGAAGTAATCAACCTGGATGTCGTAGTCACCGACAAGAAAGGTAACTTCATCCCGAATCTCAGCCAACGCAATTTCAAGGTCTACGAAGATAAGGTGGAACAGAAGATCAGCAACTTTGCCCCGACTCAGGCTCCACTGACGATCGTGTTGTTGATCGAATTTAGCCGGACTTTCGGTTACTTCTATGACGACGTGGTCATGCCAGCGGCCCAGTTCATCGATATGTTGAGACCCAGCGATTGGGCCGCAGTGATCGCCTACGACCTTCGTCCTGAGATACTGGCTGATTTTACCCAGGACAAACGGGATTTGTACGCGGCCTTGGGACGAATGAGGATCCCTTCCTTCAGTGAGAGCAATATGTTTGATGCGTTGAAAGATACGCTGGATCGATTGGATGAGGTCGATGGCAAGAAAGCGGTTCTCCTGCTGAGCACGGGTCTTGATACGTTCAGCAAGATAACTTTCGATACCATGCTAAAGAGGATACGAACTACCAATGCGGTCATCTATTGTATTGGGATGGGTCAATATGCCCGGGAGTATTTCGACTCCCATGGCATGATGGGTCCAATTGCACGCCTCGATTTTCTCCAAGCTGATAACGAACTCAATACCTTTTCCCGACTCACAGGAGGGAAGGCCTGGTTTCCAAGATTCATCGGAGAATATCCCAGTATCCTCCAACAGGTCGGCATTGAATTGAGAAACCAGTACAGCATGGCTTATGCCCCCACCAATGCCACCAAGGACGGGAAGTTCCGCAAAATCAAGGTGGACGTTGTCGACGAGAATGGAATCCCGGTTAAGAACATCAGCGTGCGAACCAAGGAAGGCTATACCGCAGCTAAGGGATCAACATAGGTGAGTCCATGTTGAGGAAGGCAGCAGTAGCCGGCCGCTTCTATCCTGCCCAAGCAGCTAGCTTAGAATCGGAGATTGCCGAGTATTTAGGTCCCCCCTGTTCGCAGAGGAAGGCCCTGGGTATTTTGGTTCCTCATGCCGGTTATATGTACTCGGGCCATGTGGCTGGAGCAGTCTACGCCAGCATTTCCCTCCCCCGTCACACGATTATCCTTTGCCCTAACCATACCGGCAGGGGAGATGCTCTCTCCATCATGTCTTCGGGAGAATGGGAAATTCCCTTGGGCAAAATCAAGGTCGACTCAGACCTTGCCCTTGAGCTAATGCACCGTTGTCATTTGCTCACAGAAAACGCAGATGCACACAAACTGGAACACTCGCTAGAGGTTCAGCTTCCCTTTCTATACTATTTGAGGAACGACATCCAGTTTGTGCCCGTAACCATCGGGGCCGGAGGTTTTCCGCTGTTGGAGCGTCTGGGCATGGCGGTGGCTGAGACTCTGCAAGATTTTGGTGAGGAAGTCCTAATCATTGCCAGCAGCGACATGAACCATTACGAGTCCGACCAGGTTACCCGGACCAAAGACAAAAAAGCCATCGACAGAATCCTAGCTCTCGACCCGAAAGGCCTCTATGAGGTCGTGAAGTTGGAATCGGTGAGCATGTGTGGCTATGGGCCAACCATCGTTATGTTGTTCGGGACTCAGTATGCGGTCGAGCGGAAAGCCGAGTTGATCAAGTATGCCACCTCGGGAGACGTCAGTGGCGACAAGGCCCAGGTAGTAGGGTACGCAGGCGTGGCCATCTACTGACAAGCGAACAAAATCGCCTGAAGTGTTTATCAGCGGCCCGATCGGCTCGGTGCTGACGATCGGCTTCCCTGTGAGCTTGACCCGGAAAACCGGCTCTCAGAATGAGCTTGACTGGCACTTTCCCGCGATGCGCCCGGACCGGGGTTGGAAACCTGACTAGCGCTGGGTGGCGGACTGGTTAAGTTTGAAGTGTGCCCGGAATCAGAGCGAGTGGCAGAAGGATCGATGTGGACTGGGGACGAACTGGAACTTGAGTTGAGACCGGGAGCACTGGAATTACTCGATCCCCGACCTAAGCCACTGGTGGACCGATCGGGATGTTCATTGGACCGGATATGGTAGACCTGCCGGACATCCTCGCGGTTAGTCCCCGGATTGGAGTTTGGGCTCTGGACTTGATCCGGCTGCCTCTCAATCGGGGTTCCATTTCCTGGCTCAGGATTACGCAGATTCCAGTACTTATCCAGCTCATTTCGTTGGAAAGTTCGTACCGTGTTTCTGGTAGAAGCAGACGCCTTATCGGTCTGCGATTTGTCCCCGATCATAGTGGCCTGTCGGCTGTCGCTGCCTCCGTTGATGACCCGTATGCCAGAAGTGGAAGCGGTGCTCTCACCTACGGACTGAACCTGCGAGCTTCGGCCTGCAACTTGATCTCTCTGGCTTTGCCTCTGGTCAAATTGTGCACGCACACCAGGCTGTCCCGTCCCTCCAGAGGTGCCAAAGTCTGAGCTTGCGGAATTCTGAGTTACCTCGTTCCGTTGGCCCCATCGAGCTGCCAAATCCTCGTTATTGTATTTCCGTACCCCCATCTTGTTAACGAGTGGAATACGGCTCGTGGTCGTTGGCGTAAGATCGGGCTGACCAGGAATGAACTGGCCTCCTCCGCGAACCGGATCGAAAGGAGTGCGAAAGTCCGCCACTGTGGTTCCGTTGATAAATGTATCCCGCGGGAGATAAGTGACGTACTTCCGATAGCGGAAGTTATTGGAAACGAAGACACTTCCGGCTGCATGAGAACGCGGATACCAGGCCTCGTTAGGAGCTAGGGGGCACCATGCAACCCAACCGGGACCCATTGCCCAGCCTACCGCACCAGGGCACCACGGATCGCGAACCCCACCAGCCACCCAGCACCAGCCGACGTCGTCCACAAAAGCCCATCTTCCATAATGGTAGGGGAGCCATCCCCAAGGTTCATATGAGATCCATGTCCAGCCGAATGAATCGTACCAACTCCATCGACCCGCCCGAAAGGGGGCCCATTCAGTGTCGCAATGCGGTCGCCAAACCCGCCCATAGGTTGGAACATCGTACCAGATACCGTAGTTGTTCAAGTCGCCATCATTCCATGGGAGTTCCTCCTCGCTCGCCCTTTCTCTGCCCAATCGAGTCAGGTAATCATTGCGCATGGAGTTCCATTGGTCCCATTCATCCCGCTGGTAATCAGTCCCAAGATAATAACGATCAGGATCGTCGCTCAGGAGACGGAAGGTCTCCCCACTACCCAGTAACAAGTCCGCGGCCTGACATTGAACTTCTGCTTTTCCGTCGAATAAGACGAATCGAGACGATCCGTCTGTATCCGCATCTACCCTGAAATTGGCAGATTGTTGCACCACCGCCGTCAGCATTGCGGTCTCAACCACGAAAGGGCCTGCCTGCGAATTGATCGAAAACGAGCATGTTCCACGGATGAGCCGGATCTGCACAGGTCCGGAATCTGAATAGTCTCCGAGACGAGAGAATTCGGCGGAAGTGTTTTCAGCCAGACGTACCGTGCTTCCATCTTCGAACTCGACCTCCACCCGGCCGTCTCGTCCCGCCCAAATCCTGTCTCCTTCGAGGATGGGGGTGTTGATGCTCAAATCAACCCATCTGTCTACATCCGACCGTTGATAGGTGACGTCTCCTTCGACCAAACTAACGCGCAAAAGGCGGGGTTGAGAATTATCAGCAGCGTGGGCTTGCAGAGAAACCAAAAGTAAAGACACTGTAAGTGAGAGGATTAGTTTTGATCGCATGGCAGACCCTCCGCAGAGGATTCAAAGCCGACTACACATCTTGTTAGATGGTAATTCTTTTGATGCTGTTGTCAATCAGATAAAAAGTCCCACCAAATTCGGAGTGTTCCTTGGGTATGTTCGAATAGTTTATGCGGTGGACCCAGACGAGACTCGGTAGCGACAGACATTCCTGCCTGTCGACTGGGGATCAAAGGATTGTGCGGCGGCAGCAGGCCGCTACGCTTCTCGAAAGATGTCCAATTTCCAGCGTACAGGCAAGAATGCCTGTGCCTGCTTCTGCCCTTCAATTTGTTAGCGGACTTATGAAACGGAGTTCTAAGCAGACTCTACCGGGAGGCTGATTTCTGCATCTCGGCAAGGAGTTTTCGGGCTTCGACGCGAGCGTAATTGATTACAGATTCATCCTGATAGATCTTTTCCAGAACGGCCGTGAACCGTTCCGGGGCAACAATTCGGTTGGCCTTCATGCTTTTTTCCAGCTCGTCCAGCATTTTGGGGATCCCCAAACGGTCGTACTTTAATGCCAGGTCCATTTCAAATCGGGTCTTCTCCTGGAGACAGAGGTTTTCAAAAAAATTGACCAATTGTTGCGCCCCCCGGTCTTCTGTATAATTGAAAGAGACTTCCTTCTTTCTTGAGCCCATTTCAAATCGGACAGTTTTCATCCCCATATCAGCCACTTTCCGGGGGCTCACGAAATCCTTGTTTTCATTCAAGAAATCAGCCTTGTCGAACAGGTTCAGTAGCGCACTGACAGTAGCCGGATTTAACTCCAGGTCAACAAGAACCCTTTCAGAATTCCTCTCTTTGAATTGAAATGTCCCTCTTCCGGTTCCATCTAATTCCAACATGTTGTATTCCGTTAGGCCTCGGCTTAAGTCTTTCCGCCAGAAAATCCGAATCGGGGTGTTTTCAGCCGCAGCCAGCCTACTAGAAGCGGTTGATCTCAGGATGAAGGATACTAGGAACAATTCAAGAAGCAGGAGGCTGAAAGGACCGCGGCAGCGACGATAGCAGAACCGAAGAATCAAGCCCTCCTCCAATTCAAATTCTCTCTTCCAGTCCAAGCTTCTGTCGAGTGCCCATGGTATGGATGTGACAGATGGCCAGGGCCAGAGCATCGCCGGCGTCGTGAGGCTTGGGTTCCTCGCTCATCTTTAGAATATTCTTGACCATTACTTGAACTTGGTGCTTTTCAGCCCGCCCATATCCCGTGACTGCGTTCTTAATGGCCAGTGGTGAATATTCGCTGATGGGAACACCTGCCTGTTCTGCTGCCAGAATAACTGCTCCTTTGACTTGTCCCAACTTCAGAATGCTCTTGAAATTGCTTAGATAGAACTGATCCTCAACGGCGACAGAGTCAGGCTCATAGTCGAGAATCAGTTGCGCAATTTTCTTGTGGATTTCCAACAACCTTCGACTGAAGGCATCCTTAGCGGGAAGCCGGAGGGCACCGAATGCAACAATTCGGTGATCCTGTCCGTCACTATCGACAATTCCAAAACCTGTCGATTGCGAACCACAGTCGATACCCAGGACTCGCATTCGCCTTCCTGCCGGCTTGGGTGGACTCTCAGGAGGCTGCGGCCTCTAACTCAGAGTCTTCAATGTCAAAGTTAGCAAAGACCTTTTGGACATCATCGTGGTCTTCGAGCACTTCCATCAACCTGATCATCTGCTGGGCCGACTTCCCCTCGACCTTCACGTAGTTCTGAGGGATCATCGAGATCTCGGCAGACGCCATTTCCACCTTATTTCTTTTCAATGCCTCGACTACCCCTTCAAACGCTTCGGGGGAGGTCAGGATCTCGAAATGGTTTCCGCTTTCCTGCATGTCGTCAGCGCCGGCGTCTAGGACAACGGTAAGGAGAGTATCCTCGTCGGCCCTCGACTTGTCGATCACGATTAGCCCTTTTTTGTGGAACATCCAGGAGACACATCCTGTTTCACCCAGGTTCCCACCATGCTTAGTGAAAAGGTGTCGGATTTCGGAGACTGTCCGGTTCTTGTTGTCCGTCACCACTTCCACCATCATCGCCACACCGCCTGGGCCGTACCCTTCGTATGCTGCATCCTCGTAACTCTGCCCCGGCAATTCTCCGGTGCCCTTCTGCACTGCTCGCTTGATGTTCTCAGCGGGCATATTGACGGTCTTGGCTGCCGCAATAGCGGTTCGCAGCCGGGGGTTACCATCGGGATCACCGCCCCCTATGCGGGCTGCAACCGTGATTTCCTTAATCAGACTAGTAAATACTTTCCCCCGCTTAGCATCGGCAGCCGCTTTCTTGTGTTTAATACTGTGCCATTTAGAATGCCCAGACATACGCCCTCTCCTTGGACGATTAACCTCCGGAGAATATCAAATCAAAGTCGATTAATCAAGCTGGCTACAAATCCAGCACCGAAGCCGTTATCGATGTTTACCACCGTCACATTGGAGGCACAGCTGTTGAGCATGCTCAAGAGAGCGGTAACTCCCCCCAGGCTGGCCCCGTACCCGATGCTGGTAGGCACGGCAATGACCGGGACCGATACTAAACCTCCCACAACGCTAGGCAAAGCCCCCTCCATGCCTGCAACCACAATAATGACTCGCGCTTTCTTTAACCGTTGGTACTGGCTGAGCAGGCGGTGCAGCCCGGCTACGCCGACATCAAACAATGTAGTCACGGAGTTGCCCATAATCTCTGCCGTAACTGAAGCCTCTTCGGCGACAGGGATGTCCGCAGTTCCCGCAGACACCACCAGAATTTCTCCTTTTCCATAGAGAGTCTTGTCACAAACGATCGAAATAGCTCCCGAGTCCGGGTGGAAGCGGGCGCGAGAGCTGAGCTTTCTGATTTGTCTGAAGACCCTTTCGTCCGTTCGAGTGACCAAAACATTGTGATTTTTGGCCAGCATCTTCTCCACAATGGTAGTAATTTGTTTGACGGTCTTACCCCGGCCGAAAATCACCTCCGGGAATCCTTGTCGAATGGATCGATGATGGTCGATTCTCGCAAACCCCAAGTTCTCATAGGGAAAGTGCTTGAGTTTCTCCATCGCTTCATCGAGGGTGGCTTTGCGGGATTGGACAGCGCTAAGGATTTTGCGAATTTCTAATTCTGTCATGGGCGGCATTCAGGATCGAACCACAAGGAAAGATATAAAGTACGCCAAAGAAAAGGTACAATATCCGCCAGCGGCCTTCAAGGCGAAACGTTCCAAAATAAAGAAATAACCCGCTGGAAGGAGATGACGTGTGGAAATTACGGTTGCAGTCACTGGAGCCAGCGGGGCTATTTATCCGTACCGGTTCATCCGCCATCTTGCAGCTGATACTCGGGTGACCAAGATCAACTTGGTGGCTTCTGATGCCGGGATCCGGGTACTCAACGAGGAGTTACCACTTCAATCTATTAACCTTGACAATCTGGCCGAGAAGCTCCTGGGTTGCCAACTTGAAAAGTTCCGAGTGTTGAACAATCGGGATACGGGAGCCTGCATTGCCAGTGGTTCCTACCCCGTAGACGCTATGGTTATTATTCCATGTAGCATGGGCACGCTCGGAAGTATAGCCCACGGCGTTTCGCGAGACCTGATCCAACGAGCTGCCGACGTCATCTTGAAAGAGCGGCGTAAGCTCCTTCTTGTGGTGAGAGATACTCCATTCAACTTGATTCACCTGGAGAACATGAGAGTGCTGACCCTAGCTGGCGCTGTGGTATTTCCAGCCGTCCCTTCCTTTTATCATCACCCGACCAGCCTGGAAGAGGCCGTTGACCAGTTTCTCTACCGGGTCATGTCGCATCTTGAACTGGCCCCGAAGAATGCGTTTCGCTGGTTGGGGAGTTACAGGAATCATTGACAGGCGCCAATCCTATGTGCTGCGAAGTCCAGCTCAGTGTGCTGAAAAGGCTTTGAGGATGTCTGTTATTTCAAGTTTCCGAACCACCTTGGAGATGATCAAGTTCGAACACACGGTGTTTGCCCTCCCATTTACCCTATTAAGTGCCTTCCTCGCTTCGGGCGGCTGGCCGTCTGCTCGCAACCTGCTTTGGATTTTGGTCGCCATGGTCGGCGCGCGCAGTGCTGCAATGGCCTTCAACCGGATTGCTGACCGCCGCCTGGATGCGGAGAACCCACGGACTCGCATGCGCGCCTTGCCCACCGGCCAAGTCAGCCTGAGTTTCGCTTCAGGATTCACCTTGCTTTCGAGCCTTGTCTTTGTTTTGGCGGCACGCCGGCTAAACCCCCTCTGTTTTAGCCTGTCTGCGCCAGTGCTCATGATCTTGTTTGCCTATTCCTATACGAAGCGATTCACCCATTTCTCCCACTTGGTGCTGGGTCTTTGCCTGGGGCTGGCGCCAATAGGGGCCTGGATCGCTATCCGTGGGGATATCCACTTGACACCGCTGCTGTTAGGCCTCGTTGTATTGCTCTGGACTGCGGGTTTTGACATCATTTACGCTTGTCAGGACGTAGACTTCGATCGTCACCGGCACCTCTTCTCCATTCCTAATCGTTT
>DATKMG010000138.1:0-4457 GCA_035541995.1 Terriglobia bacterium | reverse complement strand
GTGGGCGGGCGGGGGTGGAATCGGCGCCTTTTGAGCAACTTCAAAAGCGGCGCGAATTTTATCCATTTGAACAGCTTTCATCATATTGGGATAAGCCAATTTGATTCCTTCACTGCTCGTCTCGAATTCCGGTAGTATCTCGTAGAAATGCCGTGTGAGCAAAGCTCCAGCCCGAACATATCCGTCAACAATCACCTGGGCTTGACTCTCAGGAGTCTTATTCATCCTTAACTCAACGGCGCGGATTAAGCTCTCGATCACAAGGAGCTGCTGGTCTTCCCGGTACTGAACCTGTAGACCGGGAGCGCTCTCTGCGAACTTGTCTAATTCCAACCGGACCTCGCGAGGAAGAGTATATCGCAACGCGTAGTGGTCGAGCGCAAAGTGAAGATATTGATGCCGGATATCATCAGTTTGTAAGTGATCAGATGGGCCAAACACCAGGAAATAGTTATCTCGATATGACCTGGCGTTAAAGCTGTTAGGGGGAACCTGCAGTTCAGGCACAATGAAAAATTGCTTGTCAAGAAAGGAGCCTGAAGGGATCCGCAAATAAGCGTCGGTCAGCAATATGACCCGATCGATCAACGGTCGGTAAGTGAGAATGGCTTGGTCATAGTAACGCCGATAGCTGCTCCAGACCGACTCAACCTTGCCAACCCGATAAAACTGCTTCACCAGATCAAGGAACTCATAGACCGATTGGGCGTCAGGAGGCATCATTGTTAATGGCAGACTCGATTTGAAATCGGGCGGCCCTTCAGACAGGAGAGCCAGAGAAATGCAACGATTCATGAGTTCCTCTGGCTTGATGCTCGATGAATGGGTCTTGTAGAAAGACTGCATCTTCTCAGTCAAATCAGGAGGGACCGCTTTGAATTCTTGTCTAATCTGTTGTTGTCTGGAATCTGGATTGTCAGTCTCAAACTCTAAACCCGAATGGCGTAATGCGGCCATAGCGGAAAAGACCCGAATATCTGAGTTGATCGTAATGCTGGCTTTTTGAGCCCAAAGGGCTGAACCGGCAGACATCAACCAAAGGCAAACCATCAATAGGCGAAGCAGGAATTTTGTGGTAGCAGAAGCCATAGGTCTCCGGGGGACCACGATCTTGGTCCAAACTGTCCCTCGTCATCCATCCTAAAGAAATGTGCCAGCTGAGTCAATCGACTGCAAAATGGTCAAATCCCCCGGCAGAGAATCTCTTGAGTTTTCCTTGATCCCGAAGCAGGCACTTTCCGTTCTCCCGGGTTATGACGCCAATCTCGTGGAGAGGTATCCCGCCCACGCCAGAGGGGACCTTCCTTCGTAGCCCTGCAGGCACAGTGAATAGCAACTCGTAGTCTTCGCCACCATTCATGGCGTAATGCAAGGGGCTCTTACGCAATAACGGCTGTCTTTGGCCTGGCACCGAAGCTACTGGGATCATGGACGCATCAATAACAGCACCGACCTGACTGGATTCACAGAGGTGATGAAGATCTGTGGACAGGCCGTCACTCAAATCGATCATGGACGATGCCAGGTGCCTCCGAGCGAGCAACCGACCAATTTCGCAGCGGGGGACTGGCCGAAGATGCCGTCTAACCAGATCCGGGTAATGAGACGCACATGTCCGCAGGCGGCGATTTCGCAGGAGCTCCAACCCCATGGCGGAACCTCCTAACTCTCCGCTGACATAAAGGAAGTCGCCCGGCTGGGCTCCACATCGCCTCACGAGATCTGTCTCCTTCACTTCTCCAATTGCCGTCAAATCCAAAAACAAGGCGTGAGGTGAGACACAGGTATCGCCCCCCACCAGTGCTACCCCAAGCCTATCGGCCAGATCCATCATACCTCGGTACAGTTTCCTGACGAACTGCAGGCTTCCTGCTTTGCGAATCGAAATTGAGGTGGCAAAACACAAAGGCTGTCCACCCATGGCCGCGATATCGCTCAAGTTAACGGCTAGGGCCTTCCAACCCAGGTCCTCCGGAGTGAAGTACTGTAAGTCAAAGTGACTCCCTTCGACCAACGCATCCATCGAAAGCAGAATCAGACTTCCTGGACTAGGCCGGAAGGCTGCCGCATCGTCGCCGATTGCAAGCCTGATTTTTGGAGAGAATCGATCTATCAGGCCGACAACTCCTTGGATTTGGCGGATGTGGTCCGCTTCCGACAAGGGAACCCGCCGTGCACTCATTTGGTCTTGGTTACTGCGTCTCTAGCTGTGACTCGTCGAGAGCGCGATGTAAGGGCGATGTCGAATACCTGGGTGACTTCCTCGACCGGAATGATCTCCAACGAATCTTTGAGGTACTTGGGAAGTTCGTCAAGATCTTTAACGTTGAGGTGAGGGATAATGACCTTCTTGATCTTGGCTCGTTTGGCGGCAAGCAGTTTCTCTTTGATTCCTCCGATGGGAAGAACATTTCCTCGCAGAGTGATCTCTCCCGTCATGGCGATTGCCTTTCTAACGGGGCGATATGTGAATAGCGAGATCATGGCAGTAGCGATAGTAATTCCTGCCGAAGGTCCGTCCTTGGGAATGGCCCCCTCCGGGACGTGGATGTGGATGTCATTTTCCTGAAAGAATTCGTCTTTGATTCCCAAGTCTTTGGCCTTGCTGCGGGCATAGCTAAGCGCAGCCTGAGCCGATTCCTTCATGACGTCCCCCAGTTTCCCGGTCAACAGCAGATTTCCACGTCCTCTCATGGCTGTGGCTTCAATGAACATGATTTCCCCGCCAAGTGGAGTCCAAGCCAGCCCGGTTGCTACTCCCACCTGGTCTTTCTTAAGCAGCTCTTCGGGAAGGACCTTAGGCGCTCCCAAGTAATCTCTCAGGTTGTGGGCTGTAATTGGGTCGATTACTTTTTGGCCTTCCGCAATCTTGCGCGTGACTTTCCGGCAGATTGTCCCAATTTCACGTTCCAAGTTCCGCAGCCCGGCTTCCCGGGTGTATTGAGAGATAATCATGCGGAGCGCTGCATCCAAAAACCGAATCTGAGATGGTTTCAGTCCGTGCTCGGCAAACTGCTTGGGCAAAAGATGCCTCTTGGCAATCGCCAACTTCTCTTCTTCAGTGTAACCGGTCAGTTCGATGATCTCCATTCGATCGCGGAATGCCGGTTGAATCGGGTCCAATAAGTTGGCCGTAGTAATAAACATGACCTTTGAAAGATCGAACGGAACACCGAGGTAATTGTCACGAAAGGAGAAGTTCTGTTCCGGGTCCAAAACCTCCAGCAATGCCGAAGAAGGATCTCCACGGTAATCCATCCCGATTTTGTCGACCTCGTCCATCATGAAGACCGGGTTATTAGAACCCGCTTGATGGATCCCCTGAATGATCCGGCCCGGCATTGCTCCCACGTAAGTCCGGCGGTGGCCCCGGATTTCAGCTTCATCGTGCACACCACCCAGACTGAGTCGCATGAACTTGCGATCCAGAGCCCGGGCAATGGACTTCCCCAGGGAGGTCTTCCCTACCCCTGGGGGACCGACAAAGCACAAGATTGGCCCCTTAGTGTCTCCCTTGACCTTGCGCACAGCCAAATACTCGACGATCCGCTCCTTTACCTTCTCGAGTCCATAATGATCCTCGTCCAAAATTCTCTGGGCGCGCTCAAGATCCATGTTGTCGGTTGTCGAGACTGACCAGGGCAACGACACCATCCATTCCAGGTAATTCCGAAGAATGGCGGTTTCTGCGGCATCCGGGTGCATACGCTCCAGCTTTTTCAATTGGCGCTCGCATTCTTCCGACACTTCTTTGCCCATCTTGGCCGCAATGATCTTTTCGCGCAGCTGTTGAACCTCTTCCGACAACTCACTTCCCTCGCCCAGTTCCTGCTGGATGGCTTTGAGCTGTTGCCTTAGGTAGAACTCGCGCTGGGACTTATCGATCTCCCCTTTAGCTTGGGTATTAATCTCCTGTTGGACTGTTAGTAGTTCCAGTTCCTTAGTGAGCAATTCATGAATCTTCTTCAGTCGGGAGATCGGGTCAGTCAAGTCCAGTACAAGTTGAGCTTCGTCAGATTTAAGCTCGAGATTGGCGGCCACAAGGTCGGCCAGTCGTCCTGGGTCATCCAGGTTAGCCACCAAGACCATTACTTCTGAGGAAATGTTTTTCCCCAGGTTGACCGCTTTCTCCAGAGCGGCTCTCACATTGCGAACCAGGGCAGTCACCTCCACAGAAGGATTCTCCAGCGCCGGTTCGTTGACGACACTGATTTTGGCTTGAAGGAAAGGCTTGGAATTCTCATCGAAACTGTCGATCTTGGCGCGAGTCAACCCTTGAACCAGGACCCGAATTCGGCCATCGGGCAGTTTCAGCATCCTCATGATGATTGCGACTGTCCCCATCAGATAGAGGTCTTTGATGGAGGGTTCCTCCTGCTCCACATCCTTCTGGGTCAATAGGAAGATCAGGCGGTTCTCTGAAAGGGACTGGTCGACCGCTTTAATTGAACGATCGC
>DATKMG010000137.1:0-5563 GCA_035541995.1 Terriglobia bacterium | reverse complement strand
CAAATCTGTACGCAGAAAGGAATTACCGAAAAATGGTACGTGCCTTCCATGCCCCAAACGCGCAAATCCCTGATCATGATGGGCTTCTGGGAACCAATCGGATTCTATTCAAGCGTAATGCTCCTGTCGACCTGAAGCTCTGGACTTCTAAAATTCGGTATTCCTCGTGGAATTCTCCCTCAAGCCAAGCATGGAAATAACCCCAGAACTCCTCAGTGGACATCAATACCAAATCGGGATGCGAACGGATCAGCTCTTTCGTCTCAGCTTTGAATCTAAGGTGCCTCTCTGTATTGATCCACCAATGGACCGGCATCAGAGCAAAAGTGCGGCGCTGAAACCCCTTTAGATAAAAGCTTTCCAGAGGCGATGAAAGATATCGAAACAGTAGAGGATCATCGACAAATCTGAGTTGATTGGATTCTATAAAAGGAGATTGGAACAGGAAAAGGGAAGCATTGAACATGGGATTGTTAAATTCCTCCAAGGTCTCCCTCCACTCATTGGCTCCGGGAACGCCCTGTGAAAACTCCCTCTTCTCTCGATAGTATGCCCCCGGTTCCATATAAACATAGTGAAGGCAATAAATCACGAGGAACACGCGGGCCAAGTTTGGACGGGAAAAATTGAACGGGAGTGCGGCGATAATCAAGTAAGTCGGGATAGTGCTGAAGATGAGGTACCTTTCAACAAAAAGATTCAGTCCCAACACCCGTGCGGAAAGAAAGAACAGAACGACGGGAATGAGATACCAAAGCAGCAAAAATATCAGTGGATCCCACCGAAATATCGCAGCAGGTCCACGCGGGGTGAACCTTTGGTCAACGAGCAGACGTCCTTCCTTTGTCTCTCTTTGCGGTCTCTTCAGAAGTACTGCAATGCCGGCAACTGACAAAGTAGCGGCCGCAGCAAAAAAGAGCAACTCGCCATCATAAAAGACAAAAATATCGGAATACCTTGGTAACTCTCTGTACCAATTTAATGAATAGCGTGTTCGCAGAATTGTGGCCAGCTGTGGCACCAAAGGTAGGAGGAACAACCCGATGATTCCCTCCAATGTCAACCAGCTCCGCCACTGAGCCAAGAAGCTGTCTCCGGCTAGGTCTGGGGGATTTCTACGCTTCAGCCATAAGAAAAACAGGTTCTGGGTCAGCAGTATGGGGAAGAAGATGTAGTGCGAATAAAACAGCAAAATGGTTGAAAGGACATAACCGATCCGAAACCTCAGGGCTCGCGTCTCCAACCAACGCAGAAACATCAGGCAAGAGCAGCAGCCGAGCAGGAGGCAGAATGCATAAGGCCGTGCGTTTTGGGCATAGACAATCTGCGTTGTATTAACTGCGCAGAGCAATGCGGCGACCAGACCTACTTCCATAGAGAAGAGCAATTGCCCCAACCTGAACACAATGTAGATGAGCAGCAGGCTGGAGAGAGCCGAGAGCAGACGAAGCGAAATCTCGCTGGGACCTAACCAGATGACCGGCAACCGAGTCAGCACAAAGTACAATGGAGGCATCGGTTGAGGGATTTCGAAACAGGTTCGGACAAGCTCGTGCCATGACTTGGCCGAGACAATCATTAAAGTCACGAATTCATCGGACCAGAGGCCGTAACCGTCGAGGTGGTAAATGCGTAAAAAGGCGCCCAGGGCCAGCACCAACAGCAAGAGCACCGGTCCAATGGACTTTCTTAATGGTAGTCTGAAGAGGTTTTTGTCAGGCGGACACGGTGAGGCCTGGGAAATCGGCATAAGCGCTGAGAGTATATCATACTGCCCATCGGCTGTTTTTTAATTGCTCCGAGCCCTGTCCCGCACGCCGGGCGATTTCTGAAGAGCCGTAGTGGCCGCCTTCTCGCATAGCCGTAATACTCACTGCCCGAACTAGTCACCTGTACCATCCGGTTCTCGATATCATAGACGAAAGTCGAGCCGGGCATGACCGTCAGGTTCCCGTTAGAATCGTAGGTGGAGCTGGAACTCTTGATGCGATTATTGTCCTGTTTAATGCGGAGCGAGACGGTGACTTCCAAACACATACTGATTGGGCGGTTCAGTTGCCGAACCTGTAGCGGCCACAGACACTACACAGAAAAATAATAATGAGGTCTATAATCTCGATCCCCCCAAAACCTTATCACAACTGGCATCCCAAACTTTCTCCTCCTTTTTCAGCCTTTTTCCGTGCATAATTCAGGTACATGTGCAGTGTCGCCGCACCCGAAGTTCATTTGCCGCCGGATCAAGAGCGTCTCCGGGCAAAGTGTTGGCATCCAACGGGCAAGTTTGTCCCCTTCGAGAGAGTAGCCATCGAACAATCGATCTCAGCTCGATTCGAGCAGATGGTACAACAACATCCGCACGATTTGGCCGTGAAGACGACCTATGGGGCCGTCACCTACGGCGAACTCAACCAGCAAGCCAATGAGATCGCCCATGCAATTCTGCTGCATCGGTGGGAAGCCCAAGAGCGTATCGGGTTGTTGTTGAACCACGGGACTGCGATGATCGCTGCACTTCTTGGAGTGTTGAAAACGGGCAAGATTTATGTGCCACTTGATCCCACATTCCCCATCACACGGCTGAAGACTACGCTGAAGGATGTCCAGCCGTCGCTTATTGTCAGTAATACTCAGCTGCAGTCCTTGGCTTTTTCTATTGGTGGAGGTGGGATCCCCGTGCTCAACTTGGATTCAAACTCTGATCGTTGTGCACCGACCCCCCCCGTTTGAATCTCTCCCCGGACACCCTGGCCAACATTCTGTACACTTCGGGTTCGACAGGGCAGCCCAAGGGGGTACTGCAGAATCATCGAAACATCCTGCACGTGGTGATGAGATACACGAATAGCTACCACGTTTGCAGCGAGGATCGTATTGCGCTTCTGAGTTCCTTCAGCACGACTGGGGGATGGATACATCCATTGGGAGCGTTACTTAACGGGGCAGCCATCTTCCCATTCGACTTGAAAAAGGAAGGGCTGACCAAGTTAGCGGACTGGTTGAGGGATGAGGAGATCACCCTCTGTACCATGAATCCCTCAGCTTTCCGCCATTTTGTCGCGATCCTTGACAGAGGAGACTCCTTTCCTGCCGTGCGGGTGCTAAGTTTCTCAGGGGAGCCGGTGTATAGATCTGACATAGAGTTGTGCCGGGACCATTTTTCTCCAGCCTGTGTTTTTGTGAACACGCTGGGAGCAACGGAGGCTTCCTGGACGCGGCAGTTTGTGATGGATAGGGAAACGGAGATTACCGGCAATTCAGTCCCTGTTGGCTACGCTTTGCCCGAGGTGGAGGCACGTTTGTGGGATGAGAACGGCGTGGAAGTCGGCGTGAACCAGGTGGGTGAGATAATCGTCAGCAGTCCATACGTTTCTCTCGGGTATTGGCAGAGGCCTGATCTCACCCAAACTAACTTCTCGAGTTCGCCACTCGGGAGCCAAACCTGCGGATATCGTACCGGTGACTTGGGCTATATGCTGCCGGATGGTTGCTTATTTCATCTCGGGCGGAATGATCATCAGGTGAAGGTCCGGGGTTACAGAATCGAAATAGCGGAGATTGAGGGAGCCCTGCTTGAAGTGGACAACGTCAAACACGCCGTGGTCATTCTTCAAGAGGAAAAGCAAGGCAACCAGCGTCTAATCGCCTATGTTGTCCCCTCAAGTCTTCCTCCGCCGACAGGTAACACGCTCAGGCTTACCCTTGCCGAGAGACTACCTGACTTCATGATTCCCTCAGTCTTTGTGATCATGGAGGCACTGCCTTTCCTGCCTAGTGGTAAGCTGGATAGACTGGCCCTGCCATCCCCTGCCAACACCCGGTCCTCTCTGGAAGCTCCCCTCACGGCACCACGCACCCCGATAGAGGCAGAGCTAGTCAAGATCTGGGCCGAGGTGTTGGGGCTGGATCAGGTTGGCATTCATGACTCTTTCGCGGAGTTAGGTGGGCATTCTCTGTTGGCCACTCAGGTTTTATCCAGGGTCATCAAAACCTTCATTGTGGACCTACCCGTCCGGCTTCTTCTGGAAGCTCCGACCGTTGCTGAAATGGCCATTGTAATCTTACAGCATCAGGCAACGCAGATGGATCCTGAGACTCTGGCTCGTCTGCTGGCTGAGGTCGAAGACCTCTCAGAGGAGTAAGCCCACTGTCATCTGGTCGACATGTCGGAGCCATAGCATGCAATCAGGCTTCAACCGAATTCGTAGCTAGGTAGATCCGTCTCGTTTCTGACCCTGTCATAGATCGCTTTCGCGACCAGCACATCCTCGATCGCCATCCCAATGGGGTTGACGAGAATTTTGCCTTCGAAGCGCAGCTCTTTCCATTTGCCATAGACGATTTCTGACAATTCGCGAACTGATGAAGGATCGATGAGCCCTTGTTCAATGCCGCGGTTAAAGACTTTCTTGGCCAAGTAGCACTGTTCCAGGTCATCAACTATTATCCGGTCCGCCTGCAGGAAGACGTCTAGATGAAAATCCATCAGCGAGAGGTTGATCATCAGTTTGTCTCCCTGAATATCGGACGGTGTGATGTACGGTTCGGGTGCCGCTGTGACTGCAATCACGGTGTCTGCACCATCAAGAGCTTCGCGATAGCTGCTGCATTTCCTCACCAGGTGATTCGAACACATGTCGTTGAAATCGGCCCGACTATAGCACGAGATCCTTTTAATTGAGGGATAGAGGCGGGGCAGGTATCTGGTGTGCAACTTTCCCTGTCGACCCATTCCCAGAATTGCCACAACTTCTGGATTTGGATTGATCCTATCGATGCAGATCAGACTGATAGCCAGCGTTCGCATGGCGCTGATGAGTGACCCTTCTAGGATGGCAAATGGAGCGTTGGTCTTGGTGCTGTTCAGGATGATGACTGCGTTAGCCCGTTCTAGGCCTGATTTGTAGTTATCAGGATGACTCCCGATCCATTTAATACCAGCAAATTCATAGGGGTCAGTCAAGTATGCAGATAGAGCGATGATGCGGTCAGCCGTATGGGCTGTCGGATTTCTCTGGAGGTACTGCTTGTAGGGTTGGACCAATCTCTTCTCATAATGGACCTTCAAAGCCTCCAGGACCAAAGTCTTGACATATAGAGGATCTTCACCAATCAGAGAATACACTCTTTGTCCCTCAATCATCACCACCCTACCCATTTGGTTCTCCTTTGTCTTGGCTTTGCGAGAGGAAGTCCATTTCGGTCTCACCGGTCCTAAAGGTCGGCAAGATTTCAGGGATCAGGGAGTTTCCCCCATACAAGAGCAAGAGGGTGTGTGTTGCTTTTTCTGCCGAGCCACAGGAAGAACCACAAACTTACACAGGACCTTACACCCAATGAACACCCGATGAAGAAAGCTACACCGATCCCCGAGTAGTTTCATATCTGTAGGGTCAGCCCTTAAAAAATAAATTAACGAGTCGCGAATATCTGTAGGGTCAGCCCTTAAAAAGTAAATTAACGAGTCGCGATTCAATCTCCGTTGCCTGCCGTCTCAACGTCGCCTCCCGAGAGAGCGCTTGCTGTAATCGCCGCAACTGAATGCTGACGGCCGCCCCCGTTG
>DATKMG010000136.1:0-5344 GCA_035541995.1 Terriglobia bacterium | reverse complement strand
CCAGATCCAGCCATCCTCGCCGATCCACTTGGTTCCGGTCCGAATATCGGAGCGCCCCCCGTCGATGACCATGGAGATCCCGTTGGCATAACGAGCGATCACCTGATATTTGGTGGCAGTGTTCCAGACTGATCCTGCTTTCGGGAACTCACCCTCTGCTTCCACTTCGATTGGACCCGTATGGTCAAGGTCCAGGCCCCAGTGAGCGATATCCACATGATGCCCCACCCAATCCATCAACGAACCCCCGCCGTAGTCATAATTCCATCGCCAGTTCTTGTGGACGCGGGCGGGACAGTAAGGCGCATAAGGGGCAGGCCCAAGCCAGCGATCATAATCCAGAGTGAGGGGAGGAGTGGTGACGGCCTGCTGGTCCCCTGTACCGGCGAAATCAATATTCCCCCAGCGCTGGCCGACCTCCACTCGGTTGACATGGCCAATCCGGCCATTGCGCACCAGTTCACAGGCGAAGCGGAAACTGCTCAGAGAGCGCTGCCAACTGCCTGTCTGCCAGACCACTCCATATCGGTTGACCGCTTCGCAGATGGCTTTTCCTTCAGCCCAATTGTGAGCCAGGGGTTTTTCACCGTAAACGTCTTTGCCCGCTTTGATGGCGGCAATGGAGACGATGGCATGCCAATGGTCGGGAACCGATAACACAACCGCATCGATGTCGGGCCTGGCAATCAGCGCTTCGGGGAAGCGATACGCAGCACAGTCCGTGTTATTGTACTTTTGATCAACAAGGTCTTTCCCCTCTTTCAAGTGATCAGAATCAACATCACAGACGGCTACCACCTTCACGTTTGGATCCTTCAAGAAGGCCTTAAGGTTTCCACCGCCCTGCCAGCCAATCCCGATGCAACCGACTGCTACACTGTTGCTGGGGGCAATACTGCCATCCTTGCCCAATACTCTTCCTGGAACGAGGGCAGGGAAACCAATACCTCCAATGATCGCAGCCGTTTGCTTAATAAACTCTCGCCGGTTTCTCTGATGTCGCTTCACGGTGCCACCTCCATGACCACTCGAAACCCCGTATAGGAGACCTGATACGCCTCGGGTAGACTGCTTCGCGCCGCACAGCGGCAGCTGGCGGCAAAATAAGCGTACGAACCGCCGCGAACCACCCGAGCCTTTCCTTCTGCGGGTCCTGTCGGATCCACATCGCCATGATCGGGGTATTCCGGCGAGTAATAGTCCGCACACCATTCTGCGACATTCCCGTGCAGGTCAAACAGGCCCCACGCATTCGGTCTCTTGCTGGCCACCACATGTGTCTCGCCGTCACTGTTTCCTTCGTCCCACCCCACATCGTTCATCTGAGCAGCCCCTCCAAACGCTCCCTTGTCACCGGCCCTGCAGGCATATTCCCATTCGGCCTCAGTGGGAAGCCGATAGGTCTTTCCTTCCCTGGCAGAAAGCCTTTTGCAGAACTCCACCGCACTGCTCCAGGAGACTTTCTCCACAGGAAAAGCATCGCCCCTGTGCTGGCTGCGGTTGACTTGCATCACAGTGTCCCATTGTTTTTGAGTGACCTCTGTGATACCGATTCGGAAGGGCCGGGTAATATTGACTGCATGCTGAATCTCCTCCTCCTGACGGCCTTTTTCATCAGGTTCGCTTCCCATAATAAAGGAACCGGCAGGAATAAGAACCAGCTTCAAACCGACTGAGTTTTCAATAACTGCAACGGCTTTCTGTTCTCCAGGCCTTCCCACGGTCTGAGCCCAAACAGTCAGAGCCACCGATGCAATAAGGAATAGTACGATCCAATTCAAAGGGGCCTTTGTATGACCGATTCGATGCATCATGCTTCGGTGCTGTTACCTTATGGGTTAATTCTGTTCCGGTCTGGATCTAGGCTTTAAGGCCCTTCAACTGCGGATCCCACTTCTCGCTTTTCGTGATCATTTCGTCCCAGGTGACCTCGCCGTGCTTATAAGCAGCCATTCGACCCAAAATCGTCGTCAGATTACTACGGACACTAGGGGGTACCGAAGTATTGGCAATACGGCCCTTGGTCACATTCTCATGGAAGGTGGCAATGTTTCGGACTGCTCCATTCTCATACAAGTTGTCCGTTTTGCCGCCTTTGTAGGGCGTCTTTCCTCGGATACTGACCTCACCAAAATAATGAGTATCAATTGTACCGTCGGTACCATACATCCGGCACATGATGTCATCAACTCCCTGGCCAAGTTGCTTCGAGGTGAAGGAAACGATAATGTCTTTAGGGAACGTAAAGATGACTGCGAAGTGGTCCCAACACGTTCCTGTATTCCTGCCTTTCTGCCCACCTGTTCCCGTAGCCCGAATAGGCTGATCATCTAAAATCCAGGTTGTGACATCCAAGGAATGAATGTTCTGTTCGGTAATCACATCGCCGGAAAGCTCGCGATCCAGGCCCCAGGCGCGCAGTCGATTCTCAGGGTTAAGGGGATCTGCGCGCAAGTCTTTGGCTTGTGGTCCCCAGGTCGAATCACACACGTACACCGATTCACCACTGATTATTCGACCTATGTCTCCATATTGGGCTCGCTTGACTGCCTCTCTGTAGAATGGATCGGTCCGGGTTTGGAAATCGACCAAGAGACAGGTTTTCTGGTCTGTTGCCTTCTTCCCGCTTTGGGCAACGCTTTGGCAACCGGGCACATCCACGGCTATTGGTTTGGCCAGATAAACGTGGACACCTGCATCGACCCCAGCAGCCGCTTGTTCCGGGTGGAAGTAAGGCGGACTCTCAATGACGATAGCATCGACTTTCTTTTCGAGAAGGCGCCTGTAACCGGACAAGCCGGTATAGCGTCGCGACGAGTCGATCTTGAAGGTATCTCCAAAGGCATTGACCTTGTCAGCAAAGTAATCAGCCCCGGCTACAAACTGATACCCCCCATGTTTCTGGAACAAGTCGGCGATCCACACTCCTCTGCCGCCGCAACCGACTAAGCCTAGTTCGAGTTTCGAATTGGCCTGTGTCCCGCGCACGAGTTCAGGTTTCAATATAACGCAGGTTGCGGCTGTCATCCCCGTTTGGGTCACAAATCTTCGACGAGTGAATTTCTGAGAGACCTGCTTCATTCCAGATTCAAGGTTGTTAGACATTGGATGGCGCTCCTTTCCCTTTCTTATGATTCTTAAGATGGTTCTCAAGACCGTGAACTTGCCGGACCAATGAAGAATCAGATGGCGGAGGCATCTCGGCAGGCGCCGGGCTATATTATCACTAAGTGCGAGGGGCGGAAGAAGAAAAGTTCAAGGGAGTCACAATGGTTTCGGCAAGAGACATGAGAGCCTCCTTGGAGCGGATATGGTTAGGCAGACGGGATTATGGTGTAAGGGGGATTGAAATCAGGAATCCCCGCGTGGCGGCCAGCAATCCACCTTAGGACATAGACAGTCTTAGGGTCGGTCACGCTCCCGAACAATTCATTGGGAATGACTTCAAGAAGAGCGTGGGCTCCCAGATCCTTGTAGTAGTCAATATCCGGCTCCACCTTCACGCAGGTGGTACCATCGAGCGTCAGAACATCATTCTCATGAAAAGTGAGTTGAACGTTGGCCTCACCGAATTGCACTTCCTTGAAACTACAGGTTGCGCCCGGATGAAAAAAGGCAGGCCCCGTCTCTGGCTTGAACGATCCTTGGGAGGCGGCCAGCTTCACCTGGTCTACCAAGGATTGATCGGCATAAGCAAAGAAACGATCCTGCGCCATCGTCTCGTCCCAAACCAGCTGCTTGAAATAATTCAACGCGTTTCCTTGAGGAAGGTGGATCTCCCGTGTCGCAGTCACGATGTTGAAAAAGCAAGCCAGGGCACCACTCTTTTTCTCCATCAGCTCATAATAGCGAGCCTTGGCATCTGCCGGGTTAGCAGGGCCATGAGCCAGAAGGCCGTACGTGGCTGGATCAGTTGTTTCCAGGTCCTCCCAGCGGGCTGGACTGAAATTGTAAGTGTTATTCTTAGGCAACAGCATCAAATCGACTATTTGGAGTGTGTTAGCTTTCAGAGGAACTGGCGTCATCCCCGCCTGCAGGTAGCCATCCGCTGAGACGATGACGGTGAGCATGTCCCGGTAATTGTCGTAGAAGGGAAGCTCGGAAAACAGAATATTCGGTTTCTGGAAGAAGTCGCAACGCAATTGCTTCTGATCTCCATCAAGCAGACGAACCAATACCTGCTTGCCTACCGGCAGAGATTGTCGCGTCCCATCAAAGACTCGAACCAGAAGTTGGCCATTCGGTTTGTCGGGCGAATTCATTCAGTCCTCCTTGGAATCAGGGGTTAACTTCGAGACGGCTCTTTGGCGGCTCTGAGACTTTAATGGATCTCCCGTTGACGGTTACTTCAATTTTGGCGGCAAGATCCTCTGCTATGAGCTTGGCATTCTGACTATTGACAGTTCCGCTTAGAAAGACAATCCCATCAACTACGCGGACATGAATGATGTCGTCCCTTGTGGCAGGATTGATGGAGAGTTCCTTTTGAATAGCAGACTGTAAAATCAGATCATCTCCTCGAGTTGCCTCCGGATGCAGATATAGGTCAACGTCCAGACCGATTGTACGCCAACCATTTCAGATGCCCTGTTGGATAAGGTGTTCGGCTACGCGCTCGGCCAATGCACCAATCGTCTTAGAAGGGTTTGGTCCAATGGCCGAGGGGACAATTGCGCCGTCAACAACGTAAAGATTTGGATAATTGAACACCTCGCCTTGAGGATTGACAACACCCTTGGATTCGTTATCCCCCATAGGGCAACCTCCCAGTGGATGCACAGTGACTAACTGCTTTTGTGCAGACCAGCTCGGATTTACCATAAGATTGCCGTCCAATCCGGGTGTGGGATTCTCGCTGATCTGCCTTAATGTTTTCTCGATTTCACGAATGAACGGCAGACTATTGGAATGATCCCAGTTGATCTTTAGCTGGCCGGTATTGCGATCCAGGTCCATTTGGCCGTCTGCTGCGTCAATTCCCATTACCAGGTAAGGCAGGGCATCTCTCACCGCATCGAAGTCTAATTGGTTGAAAAGCCCCTCTATCAATCGCGCACGGCTGCCGGGTCTCTGTGCCAGGCGACCAAGCAAGTGCTGTAGCCACTGGATCCATCTTCTCCCGGAAGCAAGGCCTCCCGGCAAACGTTTCAGTCCGGCTCTCAAAATGTCGGGGAAACCGCCATCCTCGACAATGAAGCCATGTCCTCCCAGCCGATCTCGAAAATCGACGACTCCCGTAATGGTAGGACCTTCCATGGTATTCGTCAGCCGATTGGTTTCAAAGGCGACAGCTCCAAAATCACCATTGCCCGAGAAGAAACTACCTAACCTGGAGCTGATGGCG
>DATKMG010000135.1:0-3848 GCA_035541995.1 Terriglobia bacterium | reverse complement strand
TGGCAGGTCAGCGTGTGAAGGCGCTAAAAACCCTGCGGGAAGGACTGGGATATGAGGAAGACAGCCCCTTGCTCCTCATGGGGCTGAGACGAATGGGAGTCCGCCGGACACCACCGTTCAAGTTTCTTCGCCGCGAACACCTACTCAACAAAATATTCGGAAAGCTCACCTACAAATTAAGCAAGGCCAATCCAAGAAGAAAAGGTACGAGCGATGCCTCTACTTCACAAGACCTTGCCTGGATTGAAGAATCAATAAGCTGAGAGCGGGATCTCTCCTGAATCGGTCTGCCTGTTTGGTGATAATGCTTCATTGGGCAAGGCAATCTCCAATTCCTCGCTCAGCAAATCGCCTTTTCTCTCATTCATTCTAATTCTAATCGGTAAGCAGTGAAGGCGTAGAGGTCATATTCGCCTATAGGGACATTAGCATCTTTCCGTTGTCTTCCCGGTTTTCGTGGTGTTTCACGCTGGATAGCCAGGGCCGCTTGGGCTAGGCAGCTTCAGGTTATCGGTCCTGACTGGCAGCCGAAGAAAAAGAGCTTAGGTTGTCAGTTCTCAGGTCCTGTTTGTTATCGACACGCAGGAATCCCAATAGCGGACACTCAGGAGACGAGATAGCCAGGCCTTCTTTGCTGTAAACCGCTTCCATTAAATAGCTTATCATCTACCAGGTATGGAGAATGGATTGCACAGTCAAGACTGGGACGATTCTCCAGATTATAAGTCCTACTTGGAAAACATGAATCAAACTAATCGGTGTGATGGGGACATGGGTCATCCGGCAAAGCTGTCTGAGAATGCTGTTGGGAAGAAGGGTGAGTTTTGAGTATTTGAGTGGAGGTGGAAATAGGGATGAACGGAATTCTATTCCGAGACTTGAAAGATGCCTGGTATGGACTCAAGAGGAACCCGATTTTTACTTTGGTAGTATGTACTGTTCTGGCTCTCGGCATTGGAGCCAATTCTGCGCTGTTCAGCGTTGTCAACAAAGTCCTCCTCCGGCCACTGCCATTTTCCGAGCCCGAGCGGTTAGTGAACGTCGAGGAAACAAAAGATGGATCGGGTATGAATCCCTCCTACCCGAATTACCATGACTGGTGCCGTATGAGCCAGTCCTTCGAATCCCTGGCCTATGCTGCCATTTTCTGGCAAACATTACCGAGTGAGGCTGGTGCGGAACGCATTCCCGTGGCCTTTGTTTCTGGCAACTTTTTCCAAACCTATCGTGTACGGCCTTCAATTGGGCGGCTGTTCGCGGAAACCGAAGATAAGCAGGGCGCAGCTCCGGTAGCCGTGTTGACTCGAAGTTTTTGGATGGCTCGTTTTGGTGCTGATGCCGGCATTCTGGGCAAGACAATCACACTCGAAAAAAGCGTCTTTACAATCATCGGCGTCTTGCCGGATTTCCATTATCACGATCAAGCCGATGTTTATGTTCCGGTAACCCCCAGTGCTGAGCAACTCGGCATATTCATGAGGGAACAGCATACGGGTGGATCTTCCGTCGTTGGGCGTCTTAAGAAGGGCACAAGCATGGAGCAGGCCCTCACGGAGCTGAAACAGATCGCCTTGCGCTTAGAGCAGGAGTACCCGGGTAGCAATAAGGGGAATAGTGTAATGATGGATTCCCTGCATGAGCGGGTCTCGGGGTGGTCTCGACACAGCCTGTTGATCTTGTTTGGTGCCGTGGCATTTTTGCTTTTGATTGCCTGTGTCAACGTTGCCAACCTGATGCTGGTTCGGGCAGTATCCAGGGAAAAAGAGATTGCCATCCGGATCTCCCTCGGGGCGGGTCGCGGACAAATCGTACGGCAGTTACTGGTCGAGAGTTCTGTCCTGGGTCTGTTGGGTGGACTCCTCGGGTTGTTGATTGCCCCCATCTGTGTGGATGCGCTAATGTGGCTGGTTCCCCAGTCTTTGTCGGCAGGCTTGGCCTCTCCAGATTGGCGAGTCCTGGCTTTCACCCTGATTATTTCGATGTTTACCTCCTTGCTCTTCGGCCTTGTTCCTGCTATCCAGTTAATGCGCGTCAACACCATTGACGCGATGAAAGAAGGAGGCAGGACCTCTCTGCAAGGAAGTGGGCGTTCTCACCTGCGCAAAGGGTTGGTTATTGTGCAAGTGGCGCTAGCGTTGGTGCTGTTGGTCGGCACGGGCTTGCTGGTCAGGAGTCTCTATCGAATGCTCGGCGAAGATCCGGGTTTCCGGACCAGCGGAATTCTTACTGTGCAGGTTACCGTGCCCGGTGGGTTCTTCCAGAATTTCTCGCTGAAAACCGTTCTGAAGTTCGAAGAAATGGTCCGCCAGGTGGCACAGCTACCGGGTGTGCAGGTGGCTGGATCCGTTAGCTTTTTGCCCATGACCGGCGATAATTCCAATGCCGACATTCAGCCCGAAGGATACGTAGCTCCCCCTTCGGGAGGCTTGCCCAATGCCGATTACCACTCTGCCTCTCCCAGTTACTTTGCTGCCATGGGGATACCCCTCTTGAAGGGTCGTCTTTATTCTGCTGCTGACGGGGTCATGCCGGAATCGACCGGGATGGATATGCAGAGTTTGTTGGGTTGGTTTCGTTCCACTCGCTTCGTGTGCGTGATCAGCCAGGAGATGGCCAGACGTATCTGGCCTGGCCAAGATCCAATCGGCAAACGTTTCCGTTTTGGTCCCCCGTCCCTGCAAGGCCCATGGGTGACCGTGCTGGGCATCGTCGGTAATTCCCGCCCGCGTGGGCTGGATCAGGCACCGGCGCCCGAATATTATTTTTCGCCCTGGCAGCGTCCATTCGACCAGGAGACCATCGTGGTGCGGACTTCCGGGCGTCCTGCCGCATTGGCCAACGAGGTGCGGAGCCGGATTTTGTCGGTTGACCGAAGTGTCATCATTTCTCGCGCCAAGACCATGGAACAAATCGTTCGCGATACGACCTCGTCCCAGCGCGCGAATATACGCTTAATGATCGGATTTGCCGGGCTGGCACTCCTGCTCGCCGCCCTGGGTATCTACGGCCTCATGGCCTACTCGGTCAGTCAAAGGCAACGCGAATTCGGCCTGCGGATGGCTCTGGGAGCTTCGCCAACAGGTCTGTTGCGACATGTGATCGGGCAGGGATTGAGCCTTGCCGGAATTGGGGTCTCTATAGGAATCCTGGTAAGCCTCCTCCTGGCGCGCGTGATGACTAGTCTGCTTTATGATGTCCGTACCACAGATCCATTGACCTATTCACTGGTGGCTCTTTTGATGCTAGCCACTGCCCTGCTGGCAGCCGCCCTGCCGGCACGCCGAGCCACCAAAGTCGATCCTATGATTGCCTTGAGGTCGGAATAGACCACAGTATGGCTACCTCGCTCAAGGTCTCATGACCTCGTGTTGAAGCTGCCTAGTATTACTCTATTAAGTCTTGATCGCGTGGCGCATACCTCGGACTTTCGACAACATAGGCGCCACACGGGCAAGATGCCCATGCCACGTGGCACGGCACGGGCGTCCCGCCCGTGAAAATTGGCTTCAGGACTTAACAAAGTAATGCTAGCCATCATATGAGAGGAAGATGGACTGACCATGTCCGGACTGGGCGGGTTGTCACTTCTTTCCTTTCGGTGGATAGCTTTTGAAAGCCTTGTTGACAATCTCGCGAATTCTTACAGCCTGCTTATCAGGTTTGCCGAGATTCTTCACCGCGCCCTCGCAGGTGACACGCCAGACAAGGTGCTTTGTAGAGGCATATGCCATTTCGATACTCAGACTTCCTTCGACAACTGTGGTGGAAAGAACTCCATTCCAGGCCGGAGGAATTCCCCAATCGTAGCTTGCATCTTGACTAGGAGAGTACGGGTTTCTCGAGGCAGT
>DATKMG010000134.1:0-34130 GCA_035541995.1 Terriglobia bacterium | reverse complement strand
GGGAAACTGTGGTTAAGGCCGATATTGAGATCGGTTATCTCCACCGTGGTTTCGAGAAGAGTTGTGAAATTGGCGGCTATAACAATGCGATTCCGTATACCGACCGCCTGAATTATGTTTCCCCGCTCATTAACAATTTTGGCTATGCCATGGCAGTTGAGAAACTGATGAGAGTCGAGATCACGGACCGGTGCAAGTTCATCCGCGTGATCATGAGCGAGATATCGAGAGTAGTTGACCATTTGACTTGCATCGGAGCTTCGGCCATGGAGATCGGTGCGATGACCGTATTCCTGTACATGATGAAGGCTCGCGAGTACCTTTACGAATTAATTGAAGATGTGACCGGAGCTCGCCTCACTATCTCCTACGGCCGAGTAGGTGGCCTGACAGGAGATCTGCCCGAAGGTTTCAAAGATAAGGCCTTCTCAGCCTTCCAGCAAGTCAGAGAGGTTCTGACCGAAGTGGACAAGTTGCTTACCCGCAATCGCATTTTTGTGGATCGGATGAAAGGGATCGGAGTTCTCTCTCAGAAAGATGCCATTGCCTATGGTTTTACTGGACCGGTACTGCGTTCCACAGGTGTGAATTACGATGTCCGCAAGCACCAGCCCTATTTTGTTTACGACCGAGTGAATTTTGAGGTGCCGCTGGGAAGCTCCGGCGATAACTTGGATCGATACGATGTGCGCATGCAGGAGATGGAACAGAGCCTCCGCATAGCCGAACAGTGCCTGGCTCAGATTCCCGCTGGTCCGATTAATGTTGAGCCGGCAGCCAGCGAAATTGAGGCGTCCGAAATGGTAGACCTTGCCAAGATGGGACGCACAAGAGGAGTCATGGAGACATTGGTGCAGTTGTCGCCCAACCTGGAGGGTCTTGAGCAAGGAATGTACCGGCAGGTCATTGCCCGGGACAAGCGTGCTGTGTTACCGTCCAAGAAAGACCTTTATGGAAACATTGAGGGTTTGATGAATCATTTCATGCTTGTCATGAACGGGCAGGGCATCCGCCCGCCCAAGGGTGAAGCTTACGCGGCAGTTGAAGGCGCCAATGGGGAATTAGGTTTTTACGTGGTGAGTGACGGAACCGATGTGCCATATCGGGTTCGAGTTCGCCCGCCATGTTTCGCCCTTATGTCTGGCCTGCACTGCATGCTTGAAGGGTACATGATTGCCGACATTGTGCCCACTTTTGGTTCGATAAATATGATCGCTGGAGAACTTGATCGCTAATATGCCTGAACTCGTACTGCTGAAGCATTGCCAAGAATCGGCCGTGCTCACAATTGACGACTACCTCAAGGTGGGTGGCTATCAAGCCTTGAGAAAAGCACTTTTCGGAATGAAGCCCGAACAGGTAACTGAAGAGGTCAAGAAATCCGGGCTTCGAGGCCGCGGCGGCGCGGGGTTCCCCACCGGAATGAAGTGGGGCTTTATTCCCAAGAATCTGGACAAGCCCAGGTATCTGGTGGTAAATGCCGACGAAAGTGAGCCCGGAACCTGCAAGGACCGGGTGATTATAGAGAGGATCCCCCACCTTCTCATGGAGGGGATTGCCATAGCCAGCTATGCGATCGGAACCCATCGCGCTTATCTCTATATTCGAGGGGAATATTACGACCAAGCCTTGATCCTGGAGAAGAGTATCCATGAAGCATACCAGCACCAGTATTTCGGTAAGAACATCATGGGGTCAGGGTTTGATCTTGATGTGCATCTACACCGTGGGGCGGGTGCTTACATCTGCGGAGAAGAAACAGCGCTACTTGAATCGCTGGAGGGGAAAAAGGGCTGGCCTCGCTTAAAACCACCCTTCCCCGCTGTGTCTGGGCTGTACGGGTGTCCGACTGTAATCAACAACGTGGAAACCCTGGCATCGGTTCCCTCCATCATTGAAAAGGGAGCCGACTGGTTCGCAGCTCTGGGGACTCCTAAAAATGGGGGGACACGTCTCTATGCTGTCAGTGGGCACGTCAAACGACCCGGGACTTATGAGTTGCCCTTGGGTATCCCTTTGCGAGAGATCATTTTCAATTACGCTGGCGGGATGAAGGATGACAAGGCGGTCAAGGCTGTCATCCCGGGAGGTACTTCGTGTCCGGTCCTAAGCGGCGAAGAAATAGACGTAAAGATGGATTTTGATTCAGTGGCGGCTATTGGTTCAATGCTGGGTTCCGGTGGGGTTGTAGTAATGAATGAGGACACTTGCATGGTCAAGGTTCTCTTGCGCATCGCCAGGTTCTATGCTCATGAGTCCTGCGGCCAGTGCACGCCTTGCAGAGAAGGGACCACCTGGCTGAGGAAGATTCTTCAGCGGATCTACGACGGGAATGGTCATCCGCAAGACCTCGAGGTTTTAATGGATGTGGCTTACAACATGATGGGTACTACCATATGCCCCCTTTCTGACGCCGCTGCCCTGCCGGTCCGGAGTTTCATTCAGAAGTTCCGTAAGGAATTCGAATATCATGTTCATGAGAAGGCCTGTGATGTTGGTTTGGTGAGAGCCTGAAGCCTGCTGCCCATCGACGGGGTTTGAAACATATGCCGACGGTTACAATTAATCAGCAGACCATTGCCGTGCCCGATGGGACTACCATCATACAGGCGGCTGAGCAACTTGGGATTGAGATTCCCCGATACTGTTACCACCCGGGCCTCTCGATCGCCGGTTCCTGCCGGATGTGCCTGGTAGAAGTTGAAAAAATGTCCAAGCTTCAACCCGCCTGCAATACACGAGTGACCGAAGGCATGGTTGTGTCAACCCGCAGCGAAAAGGTCAGAAAGGCGGTTAGTGGAGTTCTGGAATTTCTTCTAATCAATCATCCGCTTGACTGTCCCGTTTGCGATCAGGCTGGAGAGTGCTTTCTGCAAGAGTACTATATGAGATTTGGCTTGTACGACAGTCGCATGGATGAAGACAAAATCAAGCGACACAAAGCCGAGCCAATCGGACCTCACGTGATCCTCGACACCGAGCGTTGTATCCTCTGCTCACGATGCGTTCGTTTCGTCCGGGAAATCTCCAAGAGTCACGAGATTGGGATTCTCAACCGCGGCTCTCGCTCAGAGATTCGGCTGCTCCCGGGCAAAGCCTTGGATAATCCTTATTCTGCCAACGTTGTTGATATTTGTCCTGTAGGGGCCCTGCTGGACCGAGACTTCCGCTTTCAATGCCGTGTCTGGTACCTGGACCAGACTCCTTCAATTTGTCCGGGATGCAGTCGTGGCTGCAATATCAACATCGATGTCAACAAGGGTCGGCCCCACCACGCCGATGGAAGGCGCGTCATCCGCCTCAAACCCCGATTCAATGCCAAAATCAATGAATGGTGGATGTGCGACGAAGGGCGTTATGGGAGCAGATTTATCGATGATCCCTCTCGCCTGATTCAGCCATCAGTCCAGACACGGGGAGGTTTCACTGAAGTCAGCTGGGCAGAGGCTTTGCGACTGGCTGCGGAGAAATTGGGTCAAGCATTGGAGAAAGGCAGGGAGTCCATTCTAGTCTTGCCATCTGCTCAATTGACCAATGAGGACCTTTTTCTGATCCGTAGATTCCTGGGAGTTGATTTGGGGATCGCACAAATTGACTTCCGGATTCCTGACGCTCGACGCACGAGTGAAGATGATTTTCTCATTCGGGCCGATAAGAACCCCAATACGTGGGGTGCCCGGGCGATCCTTACCGAACCCGGAGGCTTTGATTTTCAAAGGTACCTGGAATCAAAGCCGGCCGCGGAGTTGTCTCTTCTCTACGTTCTTGAACAGGACCTGGTCATCAAGATGGGGGAGAACAGAGCTCATGCCTTGTTGGACAACGCTGCATATATTATCTATCAAGGGAGCAATGCTAATTCTACCAGCCGTCAAGCCGACCTGATCCTGCCTTCGTCCACCTATGCGGAAACTGACGGAACCTTTACAAATTTCGAGGGGAGAGTTCAAAGAATTCATCAGGCCGTCGAGCCTTTGGGCGATTCCCGATGGAACTGGAAGATCATGCAGGATCTGGCATGCATCCTGGGGAAGCCGTATTCTTACACCGACGCAGAAAGTGTCTTTTCCGAGTTGACCCAGTGGGTGGTCGAATTTGAAGGCTTGGACTATGAAAAGATCGGGGAGCACGGTGTTGTTTTGCCTAATCCTACTCAAACTAAAGTCGACAATTCATGATCACACTTAGCATCGAGCTGGCGAAGGTATTGATGCTCCTGGGCGGTGTCATGACACTGGCTGCGATCTTGACTTGGATGGAACGCAAACAAAGTGCTATCATGCAAGATCGGATCGGTGCCAATCGCGCCAGCATCCTGGGTTTCCGGGCTTACGGTTTATTCCAGATTCTGGCCGATAGCATCAAGATGTTTGTCAAAGAAGACTTCTCCCCGCAAACCGAACATCGGTTCCTGCATACGCTGGCTCCTTTCCTTTCCGGGTTTTTCGCTTTAATTGGTTTTGCCGCCATTCCTTTCGGGAATACCGTCCCGCTATTCGGGTACGACGTTAGACTGCAGATCATCGATTTGAATGTTGGAATTCTCTATATCTTCGCGGCTATGTCCCTGGGCGTTTATGGGGTTGTCCTGGCGGGATGGACTTCTAACAATAACTATGCATTCTTGGGAGGGATGCGTGGAAGCTCGCAGATGTTTTCGTATGAGATTACCATTGGTGCCACCATTCTGGGGATCCTGATGATTTTTGAGTCGATGAGCCTCCAAACCATTGTTCAAAAGCAGGGAGAACTCATTTGGGGGTTCATCCCGAAATGGGGAATTGTGGTCCAACCCCTGGGTTGCCTCCTTTTCCTGGTTGCGGGAATTGCCGAAACTAAGCGGGTCCCGTTTGATCTTCCTGAAGGTGAATCCGAGATCATCGGCTATTTCGTGGAATACAGCAGTATGAAGTTTGGTGTCTTCATGCTGACCGACTTCATAGAAACGGCGCTGATCGCGGCTTTGGTTACGACACTTTTTTTCGGTGGCTGGCAAGTACCTTACTTGATGAGCGATGGCTTCATCTTGCCCGGGGGATTCCACGTCCCTCTGGGAATGCTTACTGTTTCGATTCTCCAGGTATCGGCTTACTGCCTTAAGGTTGTCATCCTTTGCTGGTTCCTACTGCTGGTGCGATGGACATTGCCTCGTTTTCGTTATGATCAGTTGATGCGATTGGGCTGGAAAATGGTGTTCCCTCTCTCGATGATTAACCTGCTGTTGACCAGCCTGGTGGTATTGTGGGTGGCTCAATGAACTCTCGCGACCTTTCATTTGCCGAGCGGCTCTATATCTTCGAGGCATTCAAGGGACTTTGGCTGACCAGCCGGCATTTCTTCGGAAACATGAAGAGACACATCTTGCGCCAGTTGGGATTCCGCCATATTGGAAGGGGAGCAGTGACTTTCCAATACCCTGAAGAGCGGCGACAACTCTCTACGCGTTACCGGAGCCGCCACCGGCTGACCAAAAGACACGACGGGTCTCCTCGCTGTGTCGCTTGCATGATGTGCGAAACCGCGTGCCCGGCTAGGTGCATTTACATTGTGGCGGGGGAACACCCGGACCCCAATATTGAAAAGTACCCCATCCGGTTTGACATCGATTTGGGAGTCTGTGTCTTTTGTGGTTTCTGTGTTGAGGCCTGCCCGGAGGACGCCATCCGAATGGATACCGGAATTATTGAAATAGCTGCTTATAGCCGCAAGGAAATGATCTATCACATTGAGGATCTCCTGCAGTGATGGAAACCTCCTTGTCCGGTCCCGCCATCCGAGTCATCATGATGCCCAAAGACACCAACGCCTTGGGGACCATATTCGGGGGAGTGATCCTCAGCTACATTGATCAGGCTGCTGCCGTTCAGGCTCGCAAGTACGCCAGCCAGAGATTCGTCACTAAGGCCCTGAATGCAGTGGAATTCGTATCACCGGTTCATTTGGGCGACGTAGTCAGTTTCTACACGGAAATTGTCAAAGTGGGACGAACCTCTGTTACTGTCAAAGTGGACGTGGAAGCGGAACGCTTCGACGAGCAGGAAAGAGCCCATACTGTGAAAGTCACTGAGGCGACCGTGGTTTGTGTAGCCATCGACCCTGGCGGCCGCCCTACACCAATACTGCCCGTTTGAACCTATCCGACCGACACTCATGGCCAGCAGGGATTCGGAGTCATGCTGCTGGAGAGTTTGACTGTTATGGTTCCGGCGATGAAGTGAGGTTCTGCCTAATTCGCACCCGCAAACTACGCATCAATCTCAAAATAACCCTAAAGTCCTGTCTTAATTTCACGAATAGGTATTCGAGGAGCGTCGAGCGTTAAATTCTTCAAAACGAAATGCCATTCTTTAAGAAGGCTGAGTCATGGAATTGACTTTATGCCAAAATGTTGACACGTATCAACGATCTTAACGGCTGACTCGCCCCGCAAAGTTCACATTTCCAGCCCCAATTGGGGTATGGCCACTTATAATTATCATACTTAATTTCATATATTTAGAGTTTTTTTCCCTGCCGATGGCCCAATATTGTACTCGGTCATTTTGTCCTGGACAGAATCGTGCTTTACGTCCTGCGCACTGACCAGGGAACACACGAAGAGGTCATTCGATTCTTCAGACTCATCTTCTCCTCTTCTGTCTTCCCAGAGCACGACTTTTCCGAACTTAATGCAATTCTTCTTATCTTCGCAGGGAGGAGCAATGCTACAAACCCAGAAGCGGACCGCCAGCCAACCCCGTGTATCGAGTGCTGCAAAAAGAAGAGAAGAACTGATCTTGGAGCATGTCCCGCTAATCAAGTACCATGCGTACCGTATCGCCACCCAGTTGCCCCCCAATGTCGAGATCAACGATTTGATCAACGCGGGTGTTTTGGGATTGATTGATGCTGTTGAAAAGTTCGAGCCCTCCAGGGGGGTCAAATTCAAGACTTATGCTGAACTGCGCATCCGCGGGGCCATGCTCGACAGTTTGAGAGAACTGGACTGGGCACCTCGGTCCTTAAGGAAAAAGAGCAAGGAACTCACCAGGGCTTCTCAGAAGCTGCAACAGGAATTGGGTCGGGAAGCCAGTGAACAAGAACTCTGTGACGAGATGGGGATGGAACTGGACGACCTTTTCAAGTTGACTGACCAGTTAAAGGGGCTCAGCATTGGCAGCTTTTACGATGCATCTAAGAAATATGACGAAGATGAGAGCGACACAGAAAGCCTGATTAACTATTATCCGGACGGGGTCACGAGCAGCCCGTACCACGTTTTTGAAAAGGAAGAGTTAAAGAAGATTCTTGCTGAGTCTGTCGACACGTTGCCACGGAAAGAACGCCTGGTCATATCGCTGTACTACCTGGAAGAACTGACAATGAAAGAGATTGGCGCAGTACTGAGAGTCAACGAATCAAGGGTGTCACAGCTGCACACTAAAGCCGTTCTCAGGTTGCGCACCAAGCTAAGGCACTCCACTTACCGGCCCAAATAGCCGGTCTCAAAGAAAGGCCCCCAATCCTACAAATACTTCACCAGAAGGAAAAGGAGGAGGAGGACAACATAGTAAAGACCAAGGATCAAAAAGATCAAAAGCCCCACAATCGTCTCGAAATTCCACTTGATATTGGGCTTCTTCATGAATGCTAGGGTTGCAGGCTCGCCCCGTCTCCAGACTTCGGCATCTCGATCATCAGTTTTGCAGTGATATCTCGCGACTCCAGCGCTCCTGAGATGATTACCTTGACACGTTCTTTGTCTTTTTCATTCGTCAGGTTTAGCTGAAGGAGTTCCGCGTAAACCAAAATCTGGGCAATCTTGTTGTTCAGCTTGTGGAGCGAATTGCGAGCTTGATTGAAGTCATATTCCATTCTATTACTCCATCTAAAAATTCAGAGTTTCCCGCACAGTTGGTTCAACGCCTTCTCCAACCCGGACATTGTAAGGACTGACGTCATCGCAGACTGCCCTTAAAGGCTTTGACAGACACTTCCTGGTCGGTCTTATCCATCAGATTGAGTCGCTTTAGCTTTTCGATCAACGTCGTGCGCTTCAAGTTGAGCAGTTTAGCCGCCTGCTTCTTGTTTCCACCAGATTTCCGCAGGCTCTGCATGATTAACTCCTTCTCGACGTTGGAGACCTCTGTGTTAAAGTTCACCCCTTCATCAGGGATGTAGATTTCCGATAGAAACAGATTAGCGCTGGTCTTCTGAACCTCCGCAGGCAAGTCGGAAGGGAGTATCACATTGCGCGGGCCCACCAAGGCCACCGCCCTTTCGATGGCATTCTCAAGCTGTCGGATGTTCCCAGGCCAAGAATAATTCATGAGCATCTTCATGGCTTCCTGTGCCACGGTCTTGGGTTCCATGTTAGAGTTCTGACAATACTTTTTTACGAAATGCTTCGTCAACAAAGGAATATCTTCCCGCCGGTCGCGCAGTGCCGCTAAGTGAACGGGGATCACATTTAACCTATAATATAGGTCACTGCGATATTCGTTGCGCTCCACCATCTCCTTCAGATTTGCACTGGTGGCCGCGATGATCCGAACATCAACCTTGATAGTCTCCATCCCCCCTACTCGCTCAAACTCCCGTTCCTGGAGTACCCTCAGGAGTTTGACTTGGAGCGACGGGCTCATGGTCCCGATTTCATCCAAGAAGATGGTCCCCTTGTGGGCTTGTTCAAACCTACCGATCCGAGTTTGATGGGCGCCCGTAAATGCCCCTTTGACATGTCCAAACAGTTCGCTTTCCAGAAGAGTCTCTGGAATGGCTCCGCAGTTGATGCTGACGATTTTTTGCTCTTTTCGCAGACTATTGAAGTGGATGGCTCTTGCGATCAATTCCTTGCCCGTTCCGGTCTCCCCGGTGATGAGCACAGTGCTGTTAGTGACAGCAATGGTTTCCACCAATTGAAAGACCTCCTGCATGGGTTTGCTGTTACCGATGATGTTCTCGAAGCGATACTTCTCTTTGAGTTGGGTCTTAAGATAGGCGTTCTCCAACCTCAATCGTCGCCTCTCCAAGGCTTGTTTGACCAGTAGTGACACTTCCATTAACTGGAAAGGTTTAGAGATATAGTCATAGGCCCCGTTCTTCATAGCTTGGACGGCGCTTTCTACGGTGCCATATCCAGTGATGATAATACCGATCAGGTCTGGATAGATGGAGAGCGCTTCCTGTAAGACCTTATTGCCATCAACTCCAGGTAACTTCATGTCCGTGATCAGTATATCGTACGGAGTCTCCCTCAATTGGGTCAGTGCCTCTTCCCCGGTGGAAGCTTGTTGCACTTCATAACCGTCCTGATTGAGATAAGCGGCAATTCCTTCCCGCAATTGTGTTTCGTCGTCCACCACTAATATGCTTTCAGAATTCAAGTTATCCATAAGGACTTTCTCATGGGAATGGAATGATACGAATTAGCCATTGCTGCGTTTGGGCCGTTTCAGGATTTCATCCACAGCTCCAAGAATTTCATTCATTTGGCAGGGCTTGGATAGGACTAGATCAACCCCGCTTTGCTTGACTCTGACGTCGTCCAACTGAATCCCCCACCCACTCAATAGGATTATGGGGACATCCGGGTTCCTTTGTTTGAGGGTCTTGGCCACATCCCAACCCGACATGCCGGGTAAGCCCAGATCTGAAAACACGAGATTATAAGAGTTTTTCTCAAAGAGTCCGATTCCTTCCGAACCGGTGGATGCCACATCGGCGTCAAAATCGGAGGACACCAGCATCTCCTGCATAAATTCCCGGATCACATCCTCGTCGTCGATCACCAGGATCCTTGCCCTTTTCTCCCGGGGTGAGGTGCGTCCGGCTAGGCCGGACATCTCGGCCTGCTTGGAAACCGGGAACCGGATAGCGCAGGTAGTCCCCTTCCCGAGTTCGCTAAGGAGTTCGATCCTTCCATGATGGCGGGTAACGACTCCATAGGCGACACTCATGCCCAAGCCTATTCCCTTGGGCCCCTTAGTTGAGAAGAAGGGGTCGAACACTTTTTGCAGTACCTCACTCGACATCCCAACCCCAGTGTCTGTGACCGTAAGCTCAACGACGGGACTTCCCCCATCCATCACATCACGAGATGAAACCTCGATCACCCCACCGTCTGGCATCGCATCAAGGGCATTGGAGAGAACGTTGACCACGACCTCGGTCAACTCTGAATCGATCCCATCTACAAGGCTAATCTCCCCGGGATGAAACCGGAATTCTATTTTGATGCCCTTCGCCTCACTCTCATCCTTCCAGACCGGTTTGATGATTTCGATCGAGTTGGTAACTACCTGATTCAGGTCGACTGGTGTGAACTTCTTGTCAGTTCGGATTCGAGTAAAGTCCTGAATTCGCTTTACAGTTCGTGCTCCCAAGATCGCCTGTTTCTCGAGGGTCTTGAGATTCTGCTTCCAGGTTTGGAGGTCCGGTCTCCCCTCTTTCTCCAGCTGGTTTAACATCACTTGAGTTTTGCCGAGAATCCCGGCCAGAATATTGTTAAAATCGTGAGCCACCCCGCTGGCCATTTCTCCCAGAGCTTTCAGACGCTCTACTTGGACCACCTGATTCTGAAACTGGCGTTGCTCAGTAATGTCCTTCCCGACGAACAGCCATGCGAGCAACCTCCCGCTGGAAGTATAGATTGGGGTGGTCGCAATCTCAAAGATGCCATCTAGTAGTCTGTCCTCATATTCGACCGACACGATTTTATCACGCTCGTAGATCTCCTTCCTGTGATGGTGGACCCAGGGCGACATGGGGTCTTTGAAAACATCTTCCGCACTTCTGTTGACCAACTGTCGGGGCTCAGAGTTCAATCGTCGTGCCAGGGTTGCGTTGACGCGCATGATCTTGCCGGTTAAATCCTGGATGCAAATGAGCTCTGGCATCGCATCGAAGGTTGTTTCCCACTCATTTTTAGCTTCATTCACTGCCTTGAATAGTCCTGCATTAGCAATGGCTGCACTGACCTGTTCGCAGATAGCATTTAGGATTTCCGATTGTTCGGCAGCGAAACAGTTCTGAGCGAAACTCCCTGCAAAGGCCAAGCCAAAGAATTTCTCATTGAAGAAGAACGGCAGGATGATGAACGAGTTGATGGTTTCCCGCCGACAGACCGCAATGATCTTGTCAAGAGCCGTCTCTTCCATGGTCCCGCTGGGGCTTGGATGGACCAGTGGAGCCCTGACTCTCAACACGGCATCCTGAATCTCGTTCCAAAACCCTGGACCGTCCATAGATTCCAGGGAGGCTTTCGACAGGTTGTAGGCGGCGCTCCGCACGAATTCGGAGTCCGCATAGCGGAAGGTGTAAATCGCGCCACAGTTCAAACTACTGTGCGCACAGATCTTCTCAAGTGTGATGGAGGCCACTTCGTCAATGTTCAGAGAGTGTGAGATGGTAGAGGTCACAGATAATAGTGTCGTCAGTTCCTTGTTCTTTTGGAGAACCTTCTTTTCTAACGACTTTCTCTCGGTGATGTCCCTTCCGATGACTTCAAAGCCGGTCACAACTCCGGAGCCTACAACCGAGTTGACGCTGAGTTCGAAACTCTTAATTTCACCTGTAGGGCTCACAAAATCGAGTTCAATCATCCATGGAACTCGGCCTTTGGCCTTCTTCAAGAAATCCAACTCCGCGCGCTTTCGGCTCTCCAAAGTCAGAAAATCTTTGAAATCTCTGCCCCGTAATTCCTGGTCTGTTTGCCCCAGTACCGATACCGCACGATTGGTAAAAAAAAGAAAATGCCCGTCCCGATCAATAGTGAAAATCAAGTCATTGGCATTCTCAGCGAGTCTCTGGTAGCGCTCTTCGGATGCCTTTAGCCTATTTTTCAATTGGTACTTCTCTATGGCTCGCTCCAGGATGCCCGGAAGAACGTTCAGGTAGCCCTGGGCCTTAACAACATAATCGGCAGCTCCTTCCTTCATAGCTGTTACTGCAACCTGTTCATCACCCTGCCCGGTGACCATGACGACCGGAGTGTCATATCCGGCTTGCTTGATTTGTCGAATTGTTTCCAGACCATCGAAGTCCGGGAGGCAGTAATCAAGCACTACGATGGCGATTTCTTCCTTGGAAAGCAGGCCTAAACAGTCTGTTGCAGTCCTTACCGACAGGACCTCAATTTGACGCATTGAACGTCGAAGTGCTTTTTCCGACATCAGAAGCTGATCAGCATTCTGGTCGACGAGCAACACCTTAATGGGGTAACGAATCATTGGCCAGCCTTCACGGACGCCATCCATGAATTCTAGGTTCAGAAGAAGGTCCCTGTATCTTCTAATCGGCAACCTGACTTTAATCCTGAATTTGGTTTGTCTCCTTGAGAATCGAGTGAGTCAATCAGGGCTCAACCTTAACGACATTTCTGCGAAATCGATCAAACTCAGTCATCGGCCGCAACCATGATTAACTCTGGTCAGTCGTATTTTGGCTTAGGAACACTACAATGTAGATTCGGCCCCTCAAGTCTCAAGGTGCCAAAAAGCAGACACAATTTCTAACACATCGCTCCTGCAAGTGCTATGGGAAAAATATGACATAACAGGAAAATGTCAAATTATTGAAATCCGACTGGAGAGTTTTGGATTTTTGTTGGAGGGTTTGAGAATCTTCGGTAATCTTGAGTAATATGCCTTGTTTAGGCTGATTGAGGAGTCGAAAAAATGACCGTTCAAGAGAAGATTCAGAAGGATCTTACCGACGCGATGAAGTCCAAGGAAGCTCTCAGAATGGATGTACTTCGTGGAATGAAGACGGCTATTAAGAACAAAGAAATCGAAAAGAAACATTCCCTGGGGGAGTCTGAGGCATTGCAGGTGCTGAATTCCCTGGTTAAACAGCGGAATGAGTCCATTGAGCAATTCACCAAGGGAGGGAGGAGAGACTTGGCTGATAGAGAGAGAGCAGAACTAAAGATCCTCGAAGCTTATCTTCCAGCCGCTATTAGCGAGGAGGAAATCCAGGCGGTCGTCTCACAAGTTATCGCTGAACTCCAAGCGAGCTCTCTCAAGGATCTCGGTCTGGTCATGAAAGGCACAATCGCCAGGTTTGCCGGTAGTCGGGTAGATGGGAAAGTCATCAGCGAAATAGTTCGCAAGCAATTGGAGGGGAGAGGGGAGTGAGAGGGCTGAGGGTCGCGTCGGGATTCTCGGACCAAACTGAATTCCAGTCCAGGAGGGCTTTTAAGAATCCGCTTATTTGCTAGTGCCCATTGGGATGAATCACTGTGCCTCGCCCTGCCATGGCAGAGGTGATGGGTTCTTCCAAGCGGGCATCTGCCAGGATGACCTCTTTAACCCCTCCGCCAATTGCCTCAAGGGCACCCAGAAGTTTCTTCTTCATCCGCCCTTCTGCAAAACCAATGTAATGCTGAATTTCTGATATCGAAAACTCGGCGATGACACTGGACTCGTCGTGGATGCTTCTCAGCAATCCCGGGACATTGGAAAGGATAACAAGCCTGTCCACCTTGAGCGCTGAAGCCAGGATCGCGGCTGCCCGGTCTCCATCCACGTTGATGGCATTCCCCTCATGACTGATGGCAGGGGGTGTGAGCACTGGAGTATAGCCGTGCTCCAAGAGAAGCTGGATCAGTGGCAGGTTGACCTTCTCGACCCGGCCCGTATGATCGTCGTGTAATACCTTCCTTTTCCCGCCTTCCACAATTGTGATTGAGGGCTTCCGGGTTCCTTGCCAGATGCGTCCGTCAATTCCCGATAGACCGACCGCATTGACCCCCAACCGTTGCAATCTCTCCACAATTCCCTTGTTCATTTTTCCGCAATAGACCATTTCAAAAATTTCCAGTGTCTCACGGTCGGTATAGCGTGATTCGTAGCCGGACACTGAAGTCACCATTCGTGGAGGCTTGCCCAGTCTTTCCGAAATCCGATTGGTTTCGGCAGACCCCCCATGAACCAGAATGGCCTTCTCACCCTTATGTATCAGTCCTGCCAGATCAGAGCAAACCGCGTCGTAGTTGATTCCGGGGCTGCCTCCGACTTTAATAACGATCATGAATGGGACAATCCCCCTTCTTGCATCTCCGATTCTCAATTCCTGCGATTACAGACCTACATGGTATTCTTCAGCCATACTATGATCGCATTGGATACTCCTGGGACATCTCGCAAGATGGCCGTTGCGTTTGCTTTGGATTCCTCATAGACATCAACTCGAACAGGGAATCCCGTAATCTTCTCGAGTTCACGCACAGACAACTCATTTGGGCTCCCCTTTTGGGACACGATGTACAAAATGGAATGAGGCTGAAAATTTCTGATGCCGGCTGAGAGAGCTTGCGATTCCCTATAATCCGGTGAGATTGCCACCGAGGAACGCAAAGCGTCGAAGTCCCCTGAGGCCACGAAGGCTAGACTTGCTCCCAGACCACAACCAATCACGGAAATATGGTTGGAATCGACGGTGTCCTTCTCCTTTAACCATTTGACGGCGGCTTCCAGGTCGAGCTGAAGAGCCTTGGATTCGACCAGCCTCTGCCGTTCTTCCTGCGTAAAAGAACCGATTTTCACCCCACTGGCGCCATGTCCGCGCAGGTCGAGTGTGAGGGCTGCGAAATTGTTTTTTAAGAGGAAGCTATGAACCAGATTATCCCAAACTCTCCGGTCTTCCCCAAAGTCATGGAGCAGCAGGACTGTTGGTATAGATCCACTTGGCTTGGACTCAGGCTGAAACCAATCACCCGCGATTTGGGTCCCGTCCGAAGAGAGGATTCCCACTGTCACCCTCCCGGGCTCTGGCTGAGCTCCGACGCGAGGCGAACCCTTCTCCACAAGTTGCAGGCTCATTGCCACGTTCTTCCTCGCCAGATAGTGGCTGACAGTCTTCACAGCTGAGGAGAGACTTCCCTTTTCTGCATGCACCTCATAATCAACTTGAGGGTCCAGCCAGCTGACCGAAAACTCGCCTTTTTCATCGGTTATCAGGACCGTAGTAGTGTTCTTTTTTAGGTTTTTAATAAACACTTTCGCCCCAATAACGCTGTTTTGGCTCGAATCGATTACCGTTCCGCCAATTGACTTGGTAGGTTTTTCCTTCTCCTTGGCTGTGGTCAATAAGACGCCTGCTTCGTGGTCCATGAATCCCCAGAAGAGTAACCCAATAGTAAATTGGACAAAAAGCCGTTTTATGCCCATTCTGTCGCTCATCATGTTGAAGATCATTCCTTGGCTTTAGACGATTTCTTGGAAGGGAGAGGTTCCATGTTGAAGAGGATGTTTTGACGCTCATCACTGCTGAAATCGACGGTCCTTTCCTGCGATTCATAACCGTCTTTGCTGGCTTTGACCAGAAATCTGGCTTGGCCGGCCGGCAGCCGGAGTGCAAACTCACCGCGAGCATCAGTTGCAGTAGTCCACTTCTTCCTCTTCAATTTCTGTTCAGAAGAGATCTGGGTTTCCACAACGATGGCTACCGCCCGCATGCTCAACCCTTTCTCATTGAAACAAGTTCCCACTAAGAGCGCGAAGGCATCTTCTCCACGCTCTTTCTCGCTCTCCTTGGCCTCAACTCCAGGAAGAAGACAGAACAATAGCCAGACCACTAACCCCGCCTTGAGATAGACGATTCGTGTGAAGGGGTCTGTCATATTGCTGAACCTGGCTGACTTTCTTACACAGGATGCAATCCAGGGAACTCCAATCCAGTAGTCTCCTCCCACCCATACATTACATTCATTGCCTGAACACCGTTTCCGGCTGCACCTTTCATGAGATTGTCCAGCGCTGACAATACAACTAACCGATTTTCGATAGGATCCAGTTCAAACCCAACATCACAATAATTGGAACCCACAAGGATCTTGGGCTCCGGATAGCGGTAAACACCGGTTCGTTCCTTGACGATTCGAATGAAGGGTTCACTGCCGTATTGCTGCCGGTAGATTCTCCAAATGTCCTTCTCCTCCAAAGGGTCCCGCAGTAGAACCTGCGCCGTCGATAGGATTCCTCGAACTGCATCGGTGGCCGTAGCAGAGAAATAGACCTTTGGCTTCCAGCCATCAAAAGTCAACTCTTGTTCAATCTCGGCAGTGTGGCGGTGACGGGTGGGCTGAAAGGAGCGCAAGGCGCCGCTCCGTTCTGGATGATGAGTGGCCAGGCTGGCATTGTTTCCTGCCGCAGAGGAACCCACTTTGCCCTCAATGAAAACACTCTCATCCCTCACAATCCCCTGTTTGAACAAAGGGTAGAGTCCCAGGATAGATGTGGTTGCCAGACAGCCCGCGCCCGTTACCAGGCGGGCGTTCTGGATCTTCTCCCGGTGCAGTTCGGGGATTCCATAGACGGCCTCATTCAGGAATTCGGGATCCGCATGTTCGTGGCCGTACCATTTGAGGTAATCGGCGGATTGATGCAGGCGAAAATCAGCCGAGAGGTCGATCAGTCGCTCCGCCAATCTGCCATAGTCACGGATGCGCTGCATGGCGGTCCCATGAGGTAAGCAGAGGAAGGCCAGATTCGTCTTGTTGAGCTTCGTGCTGGAAACGAACTTTAGGTCAGTCCGCTTTCGCAGGTTCGGATGGACAGAATGAACGAACTTCCCGGCATTGGACTCCGATGTTGCCTGGACGAGATTAATATGGGGGTGGCTCAACAACAGGCGCAAGGTTTCGCCGCCAGTGTACCCCGAAGCTCCAATGACGGATACGTCAATCATTTATGGATCCCCAATTCCCCGCATACGTCTCAGGATGTGCGGCCACTTGAACCACGTAATCGATCACCTTGGCCGGAATGTTGACGCCCGTCGTGTCAATGGAATTGCGGAATTCCATGGTGTAATTTACCTCATTGACCAGTAAACCTTCCTTCGATTCAAACAGGTCAATGGCAACAACGCCCCCGCCCACAGCCTTAGCCGAGGCAAGAGATAACCGATTCAATTCCTCTGTAACCGGACAATTTTCAGCCCGGCCACCTCGGGCTGTGTTCGTTATCCAGTGCGAGGAATAGCGGTAGATGGCACAGATGGTTTCATCACCCACCACAAAACTTCGTATATCCCTTCCGGCTTTGGGAATGTATTCCTGGATATAAAAGATCGAGTGATGGTACGAGCCGAGAGTCTCTTTGTGCTCCAAAATGGCCTCTGCTGCTTCGCGATCGTTCACCTTGGAGAGAAGTCGTCCCCACGAGCCCACAGCTGGTTTGAGGACCACGGGGTAGCCCAACTTCTCAATGGCTGCCAGCGCAGATTCCGGGGTGAAAGCCAGAAAAGTTTTTGGACAGGGAATCCCTTCTTTGATCAACGCACTTGTCGTCAGGAACTTGTTTCCGCACACATCGGCCACCCGATAGGTATTAACAGTCTTGATTCCCCAGTCGTTGAGGACTTTCAGCGCATACAGGGCGCGAGAGTGGTTGACACACCGCTCCAACACCACATCAAAGTCCAGATTTTTCCTGTTCAGGTAGAAAAGAGTCTCGCGATCATCCACAAGCTCTAGTTCCAGGTCGCGGCTGCGGAGTTCATCAATCAGCAGTTTCTCTTCTTTCCTGACAATCGAGCAAAGCAACCCAATTTTCATAGCGGGGAGGCTAAAACAAAAGAACCACAGACCGCAGGGTTTCTTTTTTATTCCCATCGAGTCTGTGGTTCAGACTTCGCGTAAGGCCTTATGGAAAAACCAACCAGGAGAAAGGGTTTCATTCGCCCCAGTCTTCTTCCTCCTCGGGAGCCAACTCCAGTTCCACAGGATCGGTTCCGATAACTTCCAGGTCAGAGCCACAATCCGGACAGTTTACGATTTCGCCTTTCTCGACATCCTCTAGTTCTATTTCAGCTTCGCATTCTGGACAGTAAGCCACAGCCTCACCCTCCTTCGTCAATCAATCCCATATTCGCCTAGTTTAATAACAAGCGGATGCCTGATTCAAGAACAGGAAGTAACTTCAGAATAACTTGAGAGATACAAACGACAAGCCTTGATTTGTGATCACCGTCTCAAACCGGTCGAAAAGTATATTTAAACGCCGAAGAGACTGTCAAGCTCTCCCCGGCTCAATCCCGCGAAGCCCTATTGTGCTGGCCGCTCTCAATTCAATAGGTCAAGCTGTTCTATAAGGGACTGGAACTGACAAAGACCGTGGCCGTTCAATCCTCGCTGACCTATGCCCGGCCACGAAGGCTATTCAACCTCGTTTGGTAGGATCTGTGTAGGATTTGCTTCAACAAGGGATTTCCAATTTCGGTCTGTTCGATCCGCTCCTTTACTTCCTCCAGTTCGTCAACCGATTTGGCCTGATGAATGACCTGCTTGAAGTACCCCAGATCGCCAATAGTCATTATCTCCTGGCTTTCTTCGTCCTCAATAATCGCCAGATGAGACTCGGGAAGAATGCCACGAATCTTTTGGTAGAGACCTTCCCGGTAATCAAGGTTTGCATCGCCCAAATCCGGGTGGAACCATTCACCCACCATTCCCCCGTTGTTCCGTTGCAGGTTTACATCCGTGAAGACTCCGGGTTCAGCTTCAGAGACTTTTCGGATCATACCCTCGACTTCGTCAATGACGTTGGAATTTGAATAGACTGTGAGAATCGTAACTTTCATAATCTCCTACGACCACCAATCGACCAAGACTCCTTCAACCGCGAAAAAGAATTATAGAAAGAATCTCGCAGCAGATCCATTTTTTTTTCTGTCCTCAGGTATTGGATTCATCACTCGGGTTGGAATCCATTCACAGATCCTGATCCATTGCACTACAGAAGCTCAGTGCCCAACTGGAATTCCTCTTGGTATGTGGGAAGCGCCACATTCCATTTTAGCTGACGTCTAATCCGCTCTGCGAGAGCCCGCCTGGGTGCAGGTTCTCCGTGCACCAGAAACGTCAATCTTGGCGCCTTGCGGAAGTTGCCCAGCCAACGCAGGATTTCACTCCAGTCAGCGTGTGCGGAAAAGGAATCGAGTGATTTAATCCGGGCGCGCACGGGAATCATTTGACCGTGAATCTTGACGGCAGGGGCGCCTTCCAGCAGAGATCGTCCACGAGTTCCTTCGGCCTGATAGCCCACAAACAGAATGGTATTGCGGGGGTCAGGCAGTCGATGGACCAGGTGATGCAGGACGCGTCCTCCCGTAGCCATGCCGCTCGCCGCAATAACGATCATCGGGTAAAGCTGCTCATTGAGGGCCTTCGATGACTCGGCGTCACGCACGAAATGGACTTGGCGGGTATTCAGCGGGTCCACTCCGGCCCGCAACATCTCGGTCATGTCCAGGTCGTGCTCCTCCGGGTATTTCATCGCGATCGCAGTGGCGTCCACCGCCATGGGGCTGTCTACGAATACGGGGAGGTGCGGGATCCAACCCCGGTCTTCCAACTCGCGCAAAATGTAGAGCAGCCCCTGGGTGCGTCCCACTGCGAATGACGGAATGATTACAATCCCTCCCCGCTCGGCCGTTTCCTTGATCACCGAAGCCAGAGCCTGGCGGGGATCTGTGGAGTCGTGGAGCCGATCCCCATAGGTCGACTCCAAAACCAAATAGTCGGCTTCCGGAACAGATGAAGGGTCCGGGATTATTGGCTGGTCATATCGGCCCAGATCACCCGAGAACAGGATCGTGAATGGAATACTATTCTCTTGGACTGTGACCTTCACAAAGCTCGATCCCAGAATGTGGCCGGCTGTCATTAGGAAAAATGACAGGTCCGGCGATACCGGGTGGTCGGTAAGATAAGGTATCGATTTCAAGAAAGAGAGCGCTTCCACAGCTTCGGTCTCGGTATAGAGCGGTAAGGCGGGCTTGTGCCTGGAAAAGCCCTGCTTGTTGGCGAAGCGCGCATCTTCTTCCTGGAGGTGGCCTGCATCCGGCCACAACAGCCCGCAGAGATCGACCGTCGCCGGAGTGGCCAGCACTTCACCTTGAAAGCCCTCCTTGACGAGGCGCGGGAAGAAGCCGGTGTGGTCAAGATGAGCGTGAGTCAGAACGATATGCTTCAGAGATCCAACATCCCGCGGGAATGCTGCCCAATTCCGCAGCCGCAACTCCTTGGGTCCCTGGAAGAGCCCGCAGTCGACTAACAACTGATTCTTCTCGCTTCGCAAAAGAAATCGGGAGCCCGTGACTGTGTCCGTAGCACCGAGGAATTGCAGAGTCGCCATGTCATTGCTCTCTAGCAGGAGCACTCTTACCGGAAATGTATTGCCTATTGTAGCACAGCTGGCGGCCTTTCCGATCTGGATACGCGAAGGCCAAGCAGGGCCCCTCCAATTCGCCGATTGCCGCTGGCAGGTCCGCGCTAAGTCTGCCGGCACTCTCGTGTGTCAACTCTGAAAGGCGAATCATGTCCTCAGATCCTTGATCAATGCGAGTTTGCAGGAACCCTTGCGAGCGTAGACGATCACGCTTCCTATATGGAACCGGCAATTCTCTTTGAGAAGCAGTCGAAGGTAAGGCGACGATCCAGGAAAAAATCTGGCCCGATAGTTCCCTCCAAAGGTGCCAAGGCATACATTCGTCAATCCTCAAAAGTTCCTCTCTTTATTCCAAGTGAGGGAAGCCGTGAAAGAATTCGGAGTATCTGGAAAGGACGGCGTGAGGGCCCGCCGCCTCCAATGATTCGCAAGGAGTTCCAAGCGCCGTGGAGGCCATGAAGCATTGATAATGCTTCATCCCCACCGGGCGAATTTCTTCGCAGCTTCAGGAAAACAGGGGGTGTCTTCACTTGAGATGATATAATTTGTGAAAACATGGGATTGTTTCCGGTCACTCAATTTCTTTGCCGTGCGCACCGGCGGTTCCGTCAGGCCCGGATGGTAGCACAGGCGTTCCGGTTGCCGCACCCGCCCATTGTCGCGCACATTGTGCCAGTCCGACGTTGCAACCTTTCCTGCACGTATTGCAACGAGTTCGATAGCACTTCAAGTCCAGTGCCGACAAGCGTAATGCTGAGCCGCATAGATCGCTTAGCTGCATTAGGCACAGGCGTGATCACCATCAGCGGCGGTGAGCCATTACTGCACCCCGAATTGGATGCAATTATCCGGCAAATCCGCCGCCAGAGGATCATCGCCACTCTCATCACAAATGGTTTCCTGCTTAGACCTGAGCGAATTCGCCGGCTCAACCAGGCGGGCCTGGATCACCTGCAAATCAGTATCGACAATGTCATTCCCGACGAGGTCTCCAAGAAAAGCCTCAAAGCCCTCGACAGGAGACTGCATTGGTTGGTGGAGTATGCCAAGTTTGATGTAAATATCAACTCGGTGGTAGGGAGCGGTGTCCGCAATCCAGAAGACGCACTGGTAATTGCCCGCCGAGCGCAGGGCCTGGGTTTCAAAACAAGCGTCGGTGTTATCCACAACGGCAAAGGTCAATTAGTTCCTTTGAGCGATAAAGAGCAGCGAATTCATGATGAGATTCTAGGCATGGAAAAATCATCCTTTGCTTTCACAGGTTACCACCGCTTCCAAAGAAATCTTGCCAAGGGACAACCTAACCAGTGGCATTGCCGAGCAGGGAGTCGTTATCTTTACATCTGCGAAGATGGCCTGGTCCACTGGTGTTCTCAACAGCGCGGTTACCCTGGAATTCCTCTCGAACGATATACCCATGAGGATCTAAAACGCGAGTCTGACATCCCGAAGCCGTGCGCGCCGAACTGCACTGTAGGTTGCGTTCATCGAGTGGCGGTGCTGGACAGCCTGCGTGAAAACCCAGTCGAGACGTTGGTTACCTGGCTAACCGAAGGCCAAACAGAGAGCAATCTGCCCCTCCCCGTGCGATTTCTCACCTGGCTGTTTGTCACCGGTAAGGGCCATCAGTTCTTCAGAGAGGCAACCCTACGACTATTGAGAGTAAAGTAAGCGCGGCATCCTCGTTCAACTACCAGACTATTACCCGGACATCCACGCCACGACCACAAAAACCACTATTGCCAACATCAATCCTAGAATGGCATCCAGGGCGTAGTGATAGCGCCCCACGACTGCTCCGACCATGATGCTGATTGAGAGCAGCAAGAATATCAATCCCATCGAGGGCATGAGCTGGAGCAGAACCAGGGAAGCTGCAGTTGTAGATGCGACGTGCGCGCTGGGAAACGTAACGACCTGAATGCTCGCGTGTTGAAGTATCCACAGGTTGAAGCTTCGAATCAGATTGTATTTCCCCCTGCTTTCTTGCTCCCGCCCCAGCAGGCGTGGTGGTAGTACCTGAATAAATGGCACCAATATGTAGCAAAGATAGGTCGCTGGAAGTACGATGAGCCAATAGCGGTCGGTGTAGTTCGCGAGATGCTTCAGATACAGCGCACCCAGGCTGAGCGGGATTAATGGGTAGCAGAGAAGATAAGCGAACTCGAGGTACGTTTCGAGGAGCGAGATCCCCCTGAAATGCCGCCATACCCTCATCACTCTCGAATCGAATTCCTCCAACCTCGCCTGAAGGGCCTCGTTCGGTCGATCAACGAACCCTCCTGCCTGCCAGTATACGAACAACATCAGAGGAGCAGGCAACCAATCACGAAGCACGGATGGGAACGCCTGTTGGAAGTAAGCGGCTGCCAGTGTCAGGCCTATGCCTGCGCTGCCGATCAGTGTTGCTCTTCTCCATCGCCGGCGTGCTGAGGGACGCACCCAGGCGAGCACCGAAAGCAACAAGAAAAAAGCAACGTTGATCCATTCGTGTGGCCGTAGAGAAACTGAGTGCATTTTCGTCTTCGCCTGTCGTTGCTCTGATCCCACCTGGCAAAATGATGTGGTCAGCTGCTTATAGTACAGCCTTAGAGCAGCCAAACTGCAAGGAGAGAGTTGCCTAAACAAGCAAATTCAGTCGACATGAGGCTGGTAACGATAATATAACTGCACTCCTTCTCATGCTTGGAGATTCTGCTGATTCCCTTGCGTATTGAGATAGATCACTGGGGAAGCAGCTCTCTCAGAGGACCCGAAGGCTTGGATCAATACTTAGTTTGTCAATTTGCCATATCCATTGAAACTCAAAAATAGTTAAATATTCAAGAAAAGTGCTCGAAGGACTGAAAGCTCTGAGAGTGAGGGGAATCGCCGATCAAATCCAGGCTACCCGGTACGAGTACCGTGAGTTCTTTGAGCGCAGAGCTTGCGCTGTAGTCATGTACGATCTCACCTGGTGCGGGGGAGTGTCCGAGGGAAAGAAGATTTCCGACATGGCTGATGCCTACCTGATTCCGACTTCGCCTCACACTTGTGGAGGCCCATTGCTCTACATCTGTGCCGCGCACTTGTGTACGGCCCTTTCGAATTTCCTGATCATGGAAAGCAACTATTGGAAATACAGTTACCAATTCCCATATTTCGTCGACAATGGCCGGTCCCTGAGGGCGGGTACGTGAAACCCCCGGAATTGCCTGGCATTGGGGCTGAGATCCGAACGGAGATCTTTCGGAACGGCGACGCGAAAACAGAGACTGTGGCCAACCTGTGACTTTCATGAAAATGCGGTTCTTGGTGGAGGGTCGCGCGGGTGACCACTGTCACATGTCGCGACCGCGGCCCCGACAAAGCGGGGCCCTCCAGCATTTTCATTTGCGGTGGTGAGCTTGAAAAAGGTCATGCGGCACTCGATAAGGCCATCGAGCGTCTTTACACCACTCGGGGGATAGTGGTTGACATTCGGGATAACCGAGGCGGTTCCGACAGAGGGGTTAGAGCCATTGCCGATCGTTTTACAGATCGTCGTCGACTTCTTATGACGTCCTCGGTCAGATCAGGAGGAAGGTGAGAATGGGAAAACAAGTCTCAATAGCGCGAAATCGTCATGCCGCGAAATTCATAGTTCTTAGTTTGTTGTCTGCAACTTCGCTGTTTTGGCAAGGATGCAAGCCTGGCGCCATAAGAATAATGCCTGGGAAGTTTCCCGAAGAACTCGTCTATGTCAAGTCGGAAGACGATATTGTGAATGGCGGCGCGATCTTCACTGCGCCGAAGGATTCAGCCAAGTCCATCGCCATCATTTGGATTCACGGATGGGGTGTAAACTTTTACTCTCCAACCTACGTGATGATCGGCCGAGCGTTGGCGGAGCGCAATTATACGTGCATCGCGGGGAATACCCGCATGCATGATATTGGAAACGTCGAAGCATGGCGCGGGGAAAAGCGGATCCGCGGTGGCGGTTACTGGGGTATAGCCAGCGAAGAGGTGCGCGATCTTGCCGCATGGATCGATTTTGCAGAAACTCGAGGATTCAAGCAGGTAGTACTGGTGGGGCACAGCGCCGGCTGGGCGGCGGTTCGCAGCTACCAGGCTGAAAGGCAGGACCCCCGTGTTGTCGGGGTAGTTCTGGCCTCCGGACAAGTCCGGGCGGATACAAGTCCGGCCGATCCGGACCAGCTGGCGCAAGCAACTCGCATGGTGGCAGAAGGGCGCGGGGACGATTTGATACGCATCCCCAAACGTTCCTTTCCTTCTTTCATCAGCGCGGCCACGTTTATGGATACCGTGAACACTCCTCCCGAATTCAAAGATTTCTTTGGAATCCAGACGCCCAACCCCGCCGTCACACGCATCCACTGTCCGCTCCTCGCTTTTTTCGGAACGAAGGACGATGTTGGGACTGAAGCAGACCTGGAATTGCTCAAATCTTCCGTCCAACGCCAGCCGAGCGGCCCTAGCCGCATCAACACCGTCATGATAAAGAACGCGGATCACATGTATGCCGGGGAAGAGGCACAGGTAGCTCAAATCATTACTCAGTGGGCTAACTCCCTGATCACCCCTGAAAAAGGAAAGAGCAATTCACTGGGCAAATGACAGGGAGCACGTCAGCTTGAGGTGAATGACCCGCGAGCACTGGATGAAGATGCCACACTCTGCGATTGGTTCGCCGTAAGGAGTCGCTCAAGCGGACGTGAAACAGTGCGCCAGTTTTAGAATGCAGGAACTTATTGAGAATCGCAGAATATAGTGACAACTTTTTGTCCCGAAGGGACAATGGAAATTACCCAGGGGTGACGCGAAAAGCGCGTCACCCCTGGGTTCTCGTCCCCCCCCGAAATCTCCACCCCGGCAGGGGTGGCGGAATAGGATGTCACTATGTTCTGCAAATCTCAGTAGAAACGGATGAGCGCCTCACATATTCTGCAAGTCAAGACACAAATAAGAGACTCGCCTACCGTCTCGCGCCGCTTGGCTCCAGTCTGTTAGACGCAGCCCCTCCCCTTCGTCCACTTGGAACTCTCACGAAACGCCATAAAGAACTCAGCCATAATCTTCGTCAGGCAGAACCCACGGACGCGAATCTGTGTCAGTTCCCAGGCTGCGTGCGCACTCGAGGTTTTTCAGATTCTGTGCGCCAATTTGGGCCATTGGAATTGCGGTGGCTTCTGAGATAATAATGTGCAGGAAACTCTATGATGAAACCCATAACCGGCCAAGGCTTCTCTCACTATCGGATCTTAGAAAGGCTCGGCGGCGGGGGAATGGGAGTTGTTTTCAAAGCCGAAGACACACGACTGGGGCGACTTGTGGCCATTAAATTCCTCTCGGAAGAGACAATTCCAGACCGTCTGTCCATGGAGAGATTTCTACGGGAGGCTCGCACTGCCTCGGCCATCGCTCATCCGAACATTTGTACCATCTACGATATCGGTGAACATGACGGCTGCCCTTTCCTGGTAATGGAACTGCTGCAAGGAGAAACGCTTCAGAGCCGAATGGTTACTGGACCTTGTGACCTTGATTTCTTGCTAGAGTTCGCCATTGAAATTGCCGAGGCCCTGGAAGCCGCACACAACAAGGGGATCGCTCATCGGGATATTAAACCAGCCAATATTTTCGTGACCAGCGGCGGCCATGCCAAAGTCTTGGATTTTGGGCTGGCAAAACTCATATCCGAAAACAAGACTCTTCAACCGGGTGGTCAGTCCCTCCTCCCAACCGTGGAGGAACATCTGACATTGCCGGGCGCTACCTTGGGTACGATCGCTTATATGTCTCCTGAACAGGCTCGGGGTGAGGAACTCGATGCCAGGACCGACCTGTTCTCCTTTGGAGCTGTGCTCTACGAAATGGCCACCGGGAACTTGCCGTTTCGGGGCAACACTTCGGCAGTTATGTTTGATGCAATCCTGAATCGGGATCCGGTCGCGCTCACTGAATCACGAGCCGAATCCCCTTTGGAACTCGGACGTATCATTAATAAGGCCCTGGAAAAAGACCGATCGCTTCGCTATCAGACAGCGGCAGAAATGAGGGCAGATCTCAAGCGTCTCAAACGGGATTCTGACTCCAGGCGACTTCCTGCTCAGTCGATATCCGCTTCAGCTTTTGGGAATCGGGTGGTTCGTTGGGCCTGGAAGGAATGGCCTGTGGCCCTGTTGCTTTTGTTCTCAACCTGCACTGCCACCTGGTGGATTGCGCGCACCCTGAGAAATCGTGTTGTCGAGGTGCCCCGAGGCTCTGGACCTCAGAGCCAGGCGAGGACCCTGGCCGTGCTCCCCTTTCGAACCTTGTCCACTCAGGAAAGAGATCCGGGTTGGGGAATCGGAATGGCCGACGCAATTATCGGACGGATGGCCTCCCTTAAGAACCTGGCTGTCCGACCCACCAGTTCAGTCCTGAAATACTCCCAAAGCTCGCTAGACCCCTCTCAGGTGGCTAAAGAGCTACAGGTGGACTCGGTTCTTCACGGAACCTTTCAAATAGCGGGAAATACAGTCCGAGTCTCAGTGATGCTGATTGACCCGCATAAACAGGTCACAACCTGGGCTCAACACTACGACCTCCACGCCGGCGACATGCTGAAGTTTCAAGACGAAGTAGCGCAAAAAGTGGTGGAGGGTTTGAGTGTCGAGGTCTCAAACGCCGAGCACGAATCAATGACCGCCCCAATGACCAGCTCGGCAGAAGCTTACAACCTGTACGTCAAGGGCCGCTATTATCATTCCCAATATGGGATGACCTCTTCTCGAGATGACTTGCGACAGGGTCAATTCTTCTTGAAGCAGGCACTGGAAAAGGATTCAAGCTTCGCTCAAGCCAGTGCTGAGCTTGCAAGGCTCTACATGATAGAAGCAGCCAATTTCAATCAGGGAGCCCTCCGGAATTTGACACTGGCAGAAGAAAGTGCCAAGAAAGCTCTTCAGCTCAAACCTCGGCTCCCTGAGGGTCTGGTCTCATTGGGTGCAGTCTATGCTCAGCAGGGTAACATTGTCGAGGCCATAGAAATTTTAAAGCAGGCGACTCAACTAGTCCCGAATTCTGATACCAGTTGGGATATCCTCGGTTACGCCTACCACTATGCAGGTTTAAACGAGTTAGCCGACAAGGCATTCCAGCGCGCCATGGAACTAAATCCGACTTCAATCAGGCTCTTCTGGATGCGGGGACGCATGCTGCTGGCTCTGGGGCAAGCCTATGAGGCGGAGCAACTGATGCGGCAGGCATTACAGAAAAACCCCGACCAGTATAAGGCGCTGGCTCATCTTGGAGAGTTCCTCTATTACCAGGGAAAGCTGGATGAGGCAGAGAGGGTCCTGAGGAGAGCCGTTGAATTGAGCCGCTCCATGGATGACGACATAGCCATGGTGTTTGCTGCCTATGTGGACGCTTCTCGTGGTCAACGGTCGAAAATTGACCCCAGGATCCTCGCGTACCAACCGGCCGAAGTTCTCGATGGTGACCTGGCCTACTGGGTTGGAGGAGTCCATTCTCTCTTGGGGGAGAAACCTCAGGCGCTTGCCTTTCTTAAACGCGCCATCCAATTAGGCAACCACGATTGGCCATGGTTTCAGCGAGACAGGAATTACGATGGGGTCCGCTCCGAGCCGGAATATCAGCGGCTCATGGATGAGGTGCGGAGCCATTGGGAGCGGTATCGGTCACTGTTCGGCTGAGTCGGCTTCCACCGGCAATCGATCAAACTCAACCAGTGGCGAATCATATCGAAAAAGGCGGATTCTGACGGATTCCTGCAAATTAATGAGTAGATTTTAAGTAGCTGGTCGGTGCCCATCTATCGTCGGCAAAGGTTCAGGACAGCGCCGTACCTTCCAGCTTCTCGCGAGGAATTTCTCCTTCCCAATATTCCCAATATTAAGGGATTGACTTCGCAAATAAACTGGGTAAAAGTAAGCCAAAACCTCAGTTAAATCCGAATCATAGATTGGTTTGCTGGCAGCTGGCAGGGCTGTCATGCAAGGTTCCTTTGCCTCTCAGGGAGATGCGGGTGCCATAACCAATGAACATGTTCAATACGGCGCTCAATGGAAGCGGCTTGGGAACGACGGAGTAAACGAGTTGTTAGGCAGCTCAGAAACCATTGCCAAGACCTGAGGACCTAAACCGATGCGAGGTTCCGACATGTCCGCGACCACACAGTCTGATCATGCAACCGTTCCTCCAGCCCCGGTAGCGCTCATTCAATTGGCGACCGGTTACATGGTGTCGCAGGCCGTGTGCGTGGCGGCCAAGCTCGGTCTTGCCGATCTGATCGCTGCGGGGCCTTGCCGAGCCGACGAGTTAGCTAAAGAGGTCGGCGCTGATGTTTCAGCGCTACGGCGACTGTTGCGAATGCTTGTAGCCCGTGGCGTGTTCTCAGAGGATGAGGGTGGCCGTTTTCTTCAGTCCCCGGTTTCAGAACTTCTTCGGAGCGGTGTGCCAGGATCGTTACGACACGCTGTGATCATGTGGAACGAGGAACAGTATTCCGCGTGGGGGCATATTCTGCACAGCGTTAGGACCGGAGAAACCGCTTTCAATCGTGCATTCGGCGTTGGGTTGTATTCATACCTGGGTCAGCATCCCGAGGCTGCCGCGACCTTCAATGCCGCGATGACGAACCTCACCACGCCGGTCGCCGCCGCAGTTGCACAAGCTTATGATTTCTCGAGTTGTCGCACAGTTGTGGACATCGGCGGTGGCCAGGGCATTCTCCTCAGAGCTATACTCGAAGCGTATCCAGCCGCGCGGGGAGTGTTGTTCGACCTGCCTGCCGTCATCGACGATGCAAGACCTCACATGGTCTCTGCGAGCTTTCGGGATCGCTGTGACCTGGTCACTGGCAGCATCTTTGAAGGTGTACCTGCAGGAGGGGAGGTATACCTGCTCGCCCAAGTTCTTCATAACTGGGATGACGAGCACAGTATCGCGATTCTGAAAAGCTGCCACCGGGCGATGCTTCCGAATGCCAAGGTCCTGGTAATCGAAATGCTTATTGGTTCGCCGTTTGCCGCACAGGCCGACATGCATATGCTGGCGGTCCTGGGCGGTCGGGAGCGTACAGAGGAGGAGTACCGCGACCTTTTCGACCGGGCGGGGTTCCGACTTACACGAGTTATCCCCCGAGCCGGTTCACAGAGCATTGTGGAGGGAGCGCGGATGGAGGCTTCGTAACCTAAAGCGGGCTTTCCGGCGCACCGCACCCATTCCCCGCTCCCTACGGCACTGGCGTGCCTCGGGAACCACGGAGCGGACTGGACCAATCTCCTTGAGAACCCTGCCCTGAGGGTCCGCACGCAGGTTGGTCCTCCGAGCTGGGATGCAATGTTGGGTAGAGGTAATGATCTTGGAACTGAATCAGAATGTAATCAGCGGCGATTGCTCGAGCAAGAAAACCGAGGAGGTGACGTTTGTCGAATCAGATGACCGGGTCCGGCTTTGATACCGTGATGGCGATTCTGTCCCACGTGTATTTTGGTCCACTCGTCCGAAAACTCGTCCAGAGTGGCGTCCCAGATCTTCTTGATGCTGGACCCGCGGCTGCTGCAGATCTGGCAGTACAGGCGGGCCTGCATCCATTATCACTCGAAAGAGTGCTCCGAGCGCTTACCGCCTTCGGTGTTTTCTCTGAAGTACACTCCGGTACTTTCGGCAACAACGAGGCATCCCGTTTGTTCCGCAACCGCCCTGGTGGACTTCGGAACTATGCCTTATTCGCCACCTCCGAACAGTTTCTGAGGTCAGCCGCTGCGCTTGGTCACAGCCTGGAAACAGGGGGGGCTGCGCATGACCATGTTTTCGGCCAGACGGTCTGGGGTTATATGCGCGATAACCCGGAGGAAGGCGCGGCATTCAATCGTGGGCTTGCGGAGGTACGCAAGGACGAACATGGTGAGGTAGCTCAGGCATACGACTGGACGGGAGTGAACACCGTTGTTGACGTTGGGGGTGGTGCGGGTTCACTGATTGCCGCGATCCTGCAAGTGAGTCCCGACATGACGGGTACCTTGCTGGACCTCCCGGAAGTGCTCGGAGATGCCGACCATCTGCTCGTCCAGCGTGGGGTGCGTGAAAGGTGCAACCTCATCGGGGGAAGTTTTTTCGATCCGATCGCTGCAACGGGTGATAGATGGATTCTAAGCCAGGTTTTGCACGACTGGCCGGATTCAGAATGTCGAATCATTTTGCGACGGTGCCGCGAAGAAATGCGATCTGCTGACCGCCTTCTGGTTGTGGAGATGGTAACCGTCCCAGGGCAGCCGAATGTCGCTATCGCAATCATAGACATCGCCATGATGATCTTTGGCGGCGAAGCTCGCCAGCGTACCGAGGACGAGTACAACGAGCTGTTCGCGGCGACGGGTTTTGCACTCGCACGAGTATTGCCGACGACCACTGGCTTCAGCATCATTGAGGCGAAACCTGTTTGAAGATAATCCGAGGTTAATATCAGAGCTGGAGGAGGCTTTCCATGCAAAGAGAAACAAACCTAAACCGCCGCGGCTTTGTCTTGACCGGATTGGCCGCGATTTCTTTATTCAGCACAGGCACCCTTGCCGGCGGTGACAAGCCGAGTGCGACGAAGAGCCGGATTGTCAGCACTGGACGCAGTTCTGAAACGGTTGGGCGTGAGAAAGCTCATCATGACGGGCTGCACCACGAGTGTTTGCGTGGAGTCCACTCTTCGGGACGCGATGTTCCTTGATTACTCGCCCGTGCTTCTGTCTGACTGTACGGCTGAACCGATTGGACAAGAACTGCCGAGAAGCAATCACGAGGCATCGTTGTTTCTCGTGCAAAACGCGCCGTTTGGTTGGGTTTCGACATCCGAGGATGTCACCAAAGGTCTTGAGGCACTGAAGCGATGACAACTGCCTAACTATGGTAGGCAGCGGACTTCGATCATAAATCAAAGTGCCACATTGGTGTCATCACGGCCCAAAGATCTGGGCTTGTTGACTTTCGGCGGGGGCAGGCATAGCCTTTTTCTCCAGAGCAGGCAAGGAATTCTGTCGATAATAGGGGTTGGGCAAAAGTGCCCGAAAACTCGGTTATGATCCCATGATCAAGGCAAAGACGCCTGTTAATCAGCGGTTTCGATGGACATGTCGCGGAGGGTGCGATGACAGCTGAATTGAATTTCGTCCGGCAGCAGGGCTTGAAGGACGCCTCGCCAGAGGCCTGTGTCTATCAATACCCAGCCCTGATGTGGCAGCCGCGTGCGATCGGGATGCTGGTATTGGTTGGCTTGGTGTTCCAGGCTTGGGCCTACTTCCTTGCTCTGTGGGCGCTGCTGTGGTGGAACGTGGCCTTGCCAAACCTGAATCCTTTTGACGCCCTCTACAACCACCTTGTGGCGAAACGGAAAGGGATGCCCCGTCTAGGCCCAGCGCCGAGTCCGCGCCGGTTCGCTCAAGCCCTGGCGGGGACGTTCATGCTCGCGATCGGGCTGTCTCTGTTCTCTGGCTGGCGGACACTCGCGTGGGGTCTTGAGGCATTCCTGCTTGCCGCTCTAGGAGCCCTAATCTTCGGCCGCTTTTGCCTGGGCTCGTACTTTTTTCTTCTCTTCACCGGGCAGGCTGGGTTTGCGAACAGAACGCTTCCGTGGGCTCGTACTGAGTGACCTCTCTCGGATTCGGGAGATGGGGAGTTGCCGTCTCTAAATTCTTAAATTTTAAAGACAGGCACCATTTCGCACCCGTATATGCAATCTCTCGACAAGTTCCGTGTCGGGCGATGGGATGAGGCGGATCGTAGTCCTTCTGGCCATCAGCCTTGCTCGGGCACTCCCCACTCAGATGGTAGACCATAACTTGGGAGACTTCGTTGAGGTCTTGCTAAATCTCGTCCTTGAGATGAGAGCCGGTTTCGCCTCTTGATCAGTAGACTCTGAGCCGGTGGCGATCGCTTCCATTTAGCTTGGATCGCTGTGTTTTTTGATTCTTAAGGGTCTTGGTACGCCCGGCAGGATTCGAACCTGCGACCTTTTGATTCGTAGATTCCGCTAAGATGGTAAATCCAGATTAATCAGTAGCGAAAAATATCGAAAAAGGCGGATTATGACGAATTGTTGCAGATATCAATTCCTATTAACTATAGTTGACGAAGTTGGGAGAGATTGCTAGAATTATAGGCATTAAGTTTGAGCGAATTGGTGATGGAGTCCACCGTAAGTGCCCCCTGGGCTGATGACTCCTACTGAGGCAAGAAAGCCTTAAGTGGGAGGGCGGTGGAAAGCCTGAGAGAACCTCCCACTCAGAAGCGGATGGAATGGAGAGGATCGATGGCTGGCCATTCTCCCGGTTCGTTTACTGAAATCGAAGGCGAATCCTCCTCACCGACGACCACGTCGTTTTTATCCTCTCTCCTGGAGCAGGCCGAGCGAGAAATAACCCACTTGGGGCCGGACTTCTCGACGGATGTGTCTATTCTCGAGAATCTGTCGCAACGTCTCGTCGAGGAACGCTTCCACCTGGCAGTCCTGGGGCAATTCAAGCGAGGCAAAAGCACTCTGCTCAATGCCCTTTTGGGAGAAGAGATTCTACCCACATCGGTAGTTCCGGTCACTGCCATCCCTACGTTCCTGCTTCCAGGCCCCGAGTTGCGGGCGCGTGTTTATTACCTGGATGAGCGTTCACCCAGGGAATATGCCAGCCAGCAGGCGGAGGAAATCGTTGCATTCCTGGCCGGCTTTGTCAGCGAAGAAGCCAACCCCGGGAACCGCCTGGGAATCTCTTTCGTTGAAGTCACTCATCCATCCCCTCTTCTCCATGAAGTGGTGCTGATTGACACTCCGGGGATTGGTTCCACTTTCCGGCACAATACAGAAACCACCCTGAACTTTCTTCCCCAATGTGATGCAGCCTTATTCCTTCTCTCGGCAGATCCGCCCATTACCGAAGCCGAAGTTGATTTTTTGAAGGAAGTCCGCGTGCGTGTTCCAAACCTATTCTTTGTCCTCAACAAGGTGGATTACCTGACTGCGGAGGACGCCGAAAAGGTTTTGCGGTTTCTAAAGGAAGTGTTAAGGGAACAAGCCAAAATCGAAGTCGACGGCTCCTTCTTCCCCGTCTCTGCTCGCCAGGGATTGGAAGCCCGCAGAGCGGGGGATCCCGTACTCTGGACACAGAACGGAATGGAAGAAGTTGAAAACCGTCTGGTCCACTTCCTGGCTAAAGAGAAAGCCGCTGCACTTCAGCAAGCCATCTCACTTAAGGCAAGCGACCTTATCATTGACGTTCAAATGCGCATCCAAATGATGGTCCACTCGCTTCGGATGCCCATGACACAACTGGAGCAACGTTTGGGGCTATTCGATCAAAAGCTTCAGGAAGCCGAGCAACAACGAACGGTGGCGGGCGACTTGCTAGAGGGAGACAAGAAGCGGCTGGAAAGCCTGCTTGAAGAGCAAGCCGAAGGCCTGCGAAAGAAGTCCCGGGCTTTTCTGGAAGGGATCGTCGAGCGACACCTCGTTCAACCCAGGGATCTCAATGCTCTCGAGCAAGAAGTGCAAGAGGAAATGGCTAATGCCATCCCCGCCTTCTTTGAACATGAACTAGGAGAGGTGTCTCGAAGCTTCAATCTGCGGGTTTCCGAAGTCTTCAAATGCCATCAGCAGAGGGTGGGCGAATTGATTGAGACCATGAGGAAAACGGCTTCAGAACTCTTTGAGGTGCCTTATCATTCTCAGGATCATGCTCTAGCCTTGGAAACAAGCCGGAAGCCCTATTGGGTCCAGCGCCAATGGGAGTCGACGGCCGCCCCCATCCCGCCAGGCGCTTTGGACGGACTGCTACCGCCCCGGATGCAACAGCGCCGGCTGCACAAGCGCCTGCTCCAGCAAATCGAGTCTCTGGTTCGGCACAATGTGGAGAATTTGCGATGGGCAACTCTGCAGAATCTGGACCGTTCTTTTCGCCGCTTCTCAGCCGATCTGGAAGAGTGCCTGCAAGAAACGGTCGTCTCAATCCG
>DATKMG010000133.1:0-8465 GCA_035541995.1 Terriglobia bacterium | reverse complement strand
CTCTCCCACCGGGAACCCGACCGCATCCCAATTGATTTTGGAAGCACTGCCGTGACGGGAATCCATGTCAGTTGTGTCGCAGCCCTTCGGGAACACTACGGCCTTGAAAGACGGCCCGTCAAGGTGCACGAACCTTACCAGATGCTGGGTCTGATTGAAGAGGACCTGAAGCTAGCCATGGGCCTCGATGTAGACGGTGTATTTCCGCGAAAGACCATTTTCGGCTTCGCTAACGAGAAATGGAAATCCTGGAGAACTCCACAGGGCCTGGAAGTTCTGGTTTCTGAAGATTTCCGCCTGACTACCGACAAAAGGGGAGACTCGTTGATCTATCCCGAAGGGGATTTGACCGCCCGCCCTAGTGGTCGGATGCCGAAGGATGGCTACTTCTTCGATGCGATCATCCGCCAGGATCCCATTGACGATGAAAAACCCCTGAACCCGAGGGATAACCTCGAGGAATTTGAGCCGATTTCGGATGTAGACCTGGAGCACTTTCGTAAGTCGGTATTGGAGCTTCAAGGAAACGGCCGGGCCATCATTGCCAACTTCGGTGGGACGGCCATAGGCGATATTGCTTTGGTACCCGCTCCTTTCCTGAAGAACCCTAAGGGTATCCGTGATATTTCCGAGTGGTACATTTCGACTCGCACCCGTCGCGACTATATCCACCAGGTCTTCTCCAAACAGTGCGATATTGCTCTCGCCAACCTGGCAAAGATTCACCGGGTGGTGGGCAGCAAGATCGACGCGCTGTTCACTTGCGGGACCGACTTCGGAACGCAGACGTCCAGTTTTTGCTCACTGGACGCGTTTCGGGAGCTGTATTATCCATACTACAGACGGATCAACGATTGGATCCATCAGAACACGTCTTGGAAGATCTTCAAGCACTCTTGCGGGTCTGTCGTCAAGTTCATCCCGTCCATGCTGGAAGCACGGTTTGACATCCTCAACCCTGTTCAATGCACTGCAGCCGGCATGGAGGCAATAAAGCTTAAGTCGGAATTTGGGGATCGGTTGACGTTTTGGGGAGGCGGGATAGACACACAGAAGGTGCTACCCTTCGGGACTCCTTCAGAAGTGCGCGAGCAGGTGTTGGAACGCTGCCGGGTTTTTGCCAGTGGGGGTGGTTTTGTATTCAACTCAATCCACAATATTCAAGCTCGAACTCCCGTGGGAAACATCGTGGCCATGATTGACGCGGTCAAGGAGTTCAATGGCCAGAATTAGGACCCGAGTAGTCCGTTTGGAATCCGGTCTCGATTGATGCCCTTCTGGCGCCGAGCGACTGACTGTAGAACTAGCACGCCGATTGTTTTGCACGCAACTAACCAAATCTGAAGGAGGCAGACATGTCCAAGGAATTGTACGATGCGATTCTGGCAGGCAACATGAAAGGAGCGATCGCGGCAACAGAAAAGGCTCTGGCTGATAAGGTAGATCCGTTGGAACTGGTACAGAGATTCATGGTCCCCGCCATGGATGAAGTGGGCCGCCGATTCGAATGTGAGGAATATTTTGTCCCGGAAATGCTAATTTCAGCTAGGGCCATGAAATCGTCCCTGATGTTGGTCCGACCCTTGCTCACCGCCAGCGGCGCTCAGCCGGCTGGTCGCGTAATTATTGGGACCGTGAAGGGCGACTTGCATGACATCGGCAAGAACATTGTCGCCTCCATGTTAGAAGGTGGAGGGTTTGAAGTGGTCGACCTGGGCGCTGACGTTGCACCCGACAAGTTTGTCACTGCCGTGAAAGAGAAGAGTCCGCACCTCGTTTGCCTGTCGGCCCTCCTAACAGTGACCATGCCTTCCATGAAGACCACGATCGATGCCTTGCAGCAGGCTGGAATCCGCCAGCAGGTGAAGGTACTGATTGGCGGGGCGCCTATCACTCAACATTTTGCCGATCAGATTGGCGCTGATGGCTATGGCGAAAACGCAGCATCGGCTGTCACCCTGGCCCGAAAGCTGATGCATGCGGAGAGACCGGCCCAATGACACTAGACAAATGGGTAGCTCGAAAGCCTGTCCTTACCGATGGTGCTTGGGGAACTGAGTTGCAGCGTCGGGGCTTGGGTCTGGGCGAATGTCCTGATGGTTGGAATTTGAAGAAGCCGGAGGCCGTAGAGAGTGTGGCGAAAGCTTATGTCGATGCCGGCAGCCAGGTCATTCTGACCAATACATTTCGGTCCAACCGGATTACCCTGGCTGGCCATGGCCTAGCCGATCGGATCCGGGAGATCAACTTGGAGGGTGTCCGCATATCGAGACGCGCAGCGGCTGGGCAGGCTGGCGTCTTTGCTTCTTTGGGCCCAACTGGGAAGATGCTCATGATGGGAGAGACCAGTGAAGCAGAAATTTCCGATGCTTTTCGAGAACAAGCCCAATTTCTAGCAGAAGCAGGGGCTGATGCATTGATTTTCGAGACCATGAGCGATTTGGCTGAGGCGCGATTGGGAGTGATGGCCGCTCTTTCGACCCAATTGCCTGTCCTCGTTTCTTTCGTTTTTGATACCGGTAAGCAAAAAGACCGTACGATGATGGGGCATTCGCCCGAGCAGGTCGCGCAGAAGATGGCCGAGGCCGGAGCCGCTGCAGTGGGTGCCAACTGTGGCCTGGGAATCGCCGAGTGCATTCCGATTTGTGAGAGACTGCGTGTGTCTAGTTCTCTTCCCGTCTGGATCAAACCCAACGCCGGATTGCCTGAAGTAGTCGATGGAGTCCCAACTTATCGGATTTCTCCTGAAGAATATGCCTCCCACGTTCCTGCCATGGTGAAAGCCGGAGCAACCTTTTTTGGCGGATGCTGCGGCACGCAACCCTCATTCATTGCCGCTTGCGCCAGGAGGCTCGCAAGCATGATTTGAGCTTATAGAGAGTCCCTGTACCCATGCAAACCTATGTTACAGGTCCTCAGTAGCACCGATCATTTAGCTGTAGCTGCATGACTCCCATCTATGAGACTAAAACTGATCGGCTGTGAGGTGTTGTACCGCGAGATTTGTTTTGCCGTGGCCCGCTCGCCCCATTTGGTGGATGTTGAGTTTCTTCCCAAAGGTCTTCACGACCTGGGTGGCGTTGCCATGCAGTCGCGCCTACAGGAAGTGATTGACCAGGTAGATTCTTCCCAGTACGAGGCCGTTCTGTTAGGCTATGCGCTCTGTGGTAACGGCCTGTTGGGACTCAATGCAAGGGCTCTGCCATTGGTGGTCCCTAGAGCCCACGACTGCATTGCTTTGTTGCTAGGGAGTCACCAACGCTATGCGGAGTACTTTGAATCCCACTCTGGCGTCTATTTTCGTTCCCCGGGGTGGATTGAGCGCGGAGGAAACCTGGAGCAGGCCAGCAATCCTATACTTCTCAAAAAAGTGGGTGTGAGTTACAACCTCCAGGAGCTCATTGAGAAATACGGCGACGAAAACGGTCGTTACCTCTACGATCAGTTCATCCAATACCAGCACCATTATCGCCAGCTAACGTATATTGAAGTTGGTCTGGAGGCAGACAATCGCTTTGAGCAGCTTGCCCGCCAGGAAGCCGGCCAGCGGGGTTGGGCCTTCGAGAAGATAAACGGAAGCCTGGTCTTGTTTGAACAGCTCGTGTCCGGGCACTGGCCTGAACAGGATTTCCTGGTTGTTCCCAGGGGCTTCCGGGTGGCCGCCACCTACGATGACAATATCATTCGAGCCGAGGAATCTTCGACATGACCGGCCGACAACGAATCCTGGCCATGTATGAGGGATCTCCGGTCGACCGCCTCCCTTTGATGCCTATTACCATGATGTTCGCAGGGGATTTGCTGAGGGTCAACTATCGGAAGTATGTCTCTGACTTCAGGATTCTTGCCGAAGCTCAGCTCAAGGTTGCATCGGACTTTCACTTTGACTATGTCTCGGTCATATCTGATCCTGCCCGAGAGGCTGCTGATCTGGGAGCCACCCTGGAATGGTTTGAGAATCAACCTCCCGCCATTGTCGAGAATCAGGCGCTCCTCCGCGATAAGTCAACCCTCGCCAGATTGAAGCTACCTGACCCGCAGGCGCGAGGGCGAATGTTGGACCGGGTGCAAGGCGTAGCCCTTCTCCGTGAGCAGACAGGGCTGGAACTGCTGGTGGAAGGCTGGGTTGAAGGTCCGTGCGCTTTGGCCGCCGACCTTCGAGGCCTAAACACCCTGATGCTGGACTTCATTGACGATGCGGACTTCGTGAAGGACCTCTTCGAGCTTTCGCTTCAAGTGGCGCTCCGCTTTGCCCGCGCCCAAGTAGAAGCGGGAGCGGATCTGATTGGAGTGGGGGATGCGGCTGCATCTCTCATTGGTCCCAGATTGTACTTCGATTACGTCCTGCCCTATGAGAAGAGGCTGATTGAGGAACTTCACGCTATGGGTACGCGCGTCAGGCTGCATATATGTGGGAATACCCGCAAGCTCTTTCGCGGCATGGCCGCAGTCGCGGCCGAACAGGTCGACCTGGACTGGATGGCCCCTCTTGGCGAGGCTCGCCAGGAAATGGGCCCTTCCCAAACACTGGCAGGCAACATTGATCCGGTGCGCGTCCTGCGCGATGGCACCCCCGATACGATCCTATCTGCCCTGGAAGAGTGTTTCCGTCAGGCCTCGAGCCGCTACATCGTCTCGGCGGGCTGTGAGGTCCCCCGAGATACGCCGGAGCCCAATCTCCGGGCCATGACCTGCTTCGCAGCAACCCACGCCCCTGCCTGCATATGACCGAGAAAGTTCCTATCCATCTTATGCCTCTCGACGAGACTCTGGAGGTGGAGGTGGGAACTCCGCTACTGGACATCTTGTTCGCATACGGAGTGGAGTTCCCCTGCGGGGGTGAGGGCCGATGTCGTGGGTGCCGAATTAAAGTCCTCGATGGTTCCCTGCCGGTGACAATAGCTGACCAGGACGCGTTAACGACCGTCGAGATTGAAGCGGGTTGGCGTCTGGCCTGTCAGTCGTACGCAGAAAAACCCATGACGCTGGAGATTGCGCAATGGGAAATCCCCATATTGTCAGACGATACGCGCTTCGACTACGAACCCGCAGAGGGGCTAGGCGCGGCCATCGATGTTGGGACAACCACATTAGTTGTGCAACTCCTGGATTTGTCGAACGGTCAAGTGCTGGCAGTAAAAACAGCCCTTAATCCTCAGGCCATCCATGGAGCCGATGTGATGAGCCGAATTCAATATGCCCTCGCTGAAGGGAACCCTTCAAGGGGCAAGCTTACTCTGGAAATTCGTGAGGTCCTAGGTAACCTGCTTCTCGGGGCCCTGAATGACACCAAGCTTGATTCCACCGGTCTGCGCAACGTGGTGCTGGTGGGCAACACCGTGATGCATCATCTCTTTTGCGGAATTCATGTGGAGCCTCTGTCTCATGTCCCTTTTGAGCCGGTGCGCGACGGACTGGAAACTCTGAGCAGCCCGGAGCTCGGATGGATCGGATGTGGCGATCCGGATGTTCACTTCCTTCCCTGTGTAGGGGGGTTTGTGGGCAGTGATATCCTCGCCGGTGTGTTGGCCACGGGATTGGCAGACAGCAATGGACTATCTGCTCTGGCCGACTTAGGAACGAATGGAGAGATCGTAGTGGGAAACTGCGAAAATCTGATTTGTGCTTCGACAGCAGCCGGCCCTGCCTTCGAGGCTGGCCGGATCCGCATGGGAATGCGCGCCGCCCTGGGGGCTATTACGGGTGTCTCCCTTCGGGGGAACCAACTTCATTGCCACGTTCTCGGAAACGTCGCAGCACGCGGAATCTGCGGAAGCGGGTTAGTCGACGCTGTATCCGCTGGTTTGGAACTTGGTTCTATCCAACCCAATGGCCGACTCTCAAATTGTAATGGAGTATTGGAATTGCAGCCGCCCGTGAATCTTACCCAAAGTGACATTCGCGAACTGCAATTGGCTAAAGGGGCCATTGCCGCCGGACTACGAGTTCTCCTGGAAAAGATCGGCGCCCGGCTTGAGGACCTCTGCATCCTTTACCTGGCCGGGGCATTCGGCAACTACGTCAACCGACACAGCGCTCGCCGTATCGGGCTTTTGGAAGTCGACCTAGAACACATTCATCCTGCAGGAAACACCGCCCTGCGTGGCGCCAAAATGGCATTGCTCTCCAAGACGCTGCTCCATCAGACCCTCCCGGAGGTCCGCAGCAAGATCCGGCATATTTCTCTGGGATCGGACCCCCGGTTCCAAGAACTATTTGTAGAGAACATGAATTTTCCTGCCTAACGAATCAAGGCGCCCACCCTGAATTGTAGGGCCCCTGCTTCGCCTGGATATTGCGGAGACATCAGGTAGCGCACCTCCAATCGCAACCCCCAATGCTGGCCCAGCCAGTGGTTGACACCTCCCCCGAAATGAACCAGGTTGGCAACACCGCCGCGGAAGGCCAGCGTGTAGCCACCCAGGACAAATGGATTGGTCTTGCCCCTGGTTTTGAACTGGTAGAGTGCGCTGGGCGATACAAGGCCTATGCCATACTGCGCCCCAACACTGGGGACAAAAAAGTACCCCCCATCGATTCCCAATCCAAAGCCCCCCTTTAACAATCCCTCTCCTCCACCGCCAATCGCAACTGTTGCTTCATTCCCGCAGTCACAGAAGGCAATCGTGGCACCAGGCCCTCCATAGACGTAGCCATATCCTTTCGAGATGTGGCTTTCCTGGGTCGGCTGACTGAATGCACCAATAGTCGAGAACAAAACAACAAGGAAGCTTAGAAACAAATCCTTTCTCATAAGGACCCCCTCTCCTCCCTTGAAAAGAGTCTGTTCTCTATTCTCCCGGTCCCTCTATCCTGACTGGCCTTAGAGCATCGGAAGTGCCAGGTTGTATCTTCTTGAATTGAGTGCCCTTAATCAGGCCGTGCTCAGCTGATGGGCAAGAAATCAGGCGACAACTGCAATGGTTTGTTGCATTCCAAAGAAACCGAACGGCTGATCAGAGTATAAGAAAACCAGGAAGGGACTCTTGGTCCCTTGAAAGCAGGGAGTGGGGAGCAGAAATGAGAACTGGCGGGAGGGACAAATCCTATGTCTTTTCCAGTAGCTTACTTAAGTGATGCCGCAAGTGGCGAAGGTAGTCCTCAATTACGAACCCTAGTTGTACGGGTTCCTCCCGCCCAATGTTGCAGGGTGCAGAAAATGCCTCTTCCGGGAGGTGCTCAATGACATGACACAAGTGACGGTTGTAGGCAGACCAGAGTGCTACCAGCTCCGGCCACTCTGACTCATGGTATTGCTGGATCCGAACCCAATCGATTTGACTGTATTGGGGGAATTCCTCCGCAGCATAGTAAGACGCTCTCACAAACCGCTGATGATTGTTTGCGGCGGAATCAATCAAATGACCTAACATTTCTTTCTTGGACCATTTGTTCGGACCCTCTTTGTATGAAACTTCATCTGGCTCCATACGTGACAAAAGCTCCGAGGTCTCTTTCACAATAGTCCTAATCTCTTGTGCTATATGTTCCATAAATGCTTCCTTTCGGTTCAACACATAATGCCATCAAAGCGGAGACAGGCTCCTCTTTACGACTCAGAATTGCTGGTTCCTTATCGACGTTACACTCGTACCCGCCTCAATAAGGCCTCTGCATCTCGAATCTCTTTGCATCTGGAATTTTATCTCCTCATTGCTGATTCGCATACTGCTTCGCTCCTACCGAGTGCTGCATGGACATCTCTTTCGACATATTTTCCCTGGTCTCGGTTATGCTCTTGGAATCTCCATGCTTCGCTACCCTAGGTTCGGGGCGAAATTCGGCGTACCGGCATGCGCTTTCGGTGCTGCAACACCCGGTTTGAACCTCTACTCGTTTCCCCTCCCGCCCAAGCCCGATCTTGGGCCACCAGTGGCACTACGGCTCTGCCTTGTCGCGATCCGGATGCTGTTCTTCGCAGATGACGTCGAACAAGGGCGTTGTGAACTTGGCAGTTCAAACTAGTGACGCATTCCTGAAGGACTTCCTTTGCCAGGGATTCCCGCTCCCAACCCTTCTTCCGCCAATGGTACTTCCTGCTCAAAGAGGAGTCGCCACGAACCGGCGCGTTTTACCCAAATCGTCGTAAAGCGGTAGCGACCGGAAATATCCTGGCCGTCATATGTTTCTCTCAGTGTGCCGTCCTCATTCAGCAAGACCATCCCTGGTGCCAGCTTCTTCACGATGAAGGCTTCGCGATGGTACTCGCTCAGCCGAATTTTGGGAAACTCACGCTGCAGCGCAGCTAGATTCCACTGGATTCCAGGCGCCGTCCCCAAATAACCTGGGTCCAACAACGAAAGTAGGGCGCGCCAGTCTCCACTCTTATAGATACCCACGAGCTGATCGCTGAGGGCCAGTGCCTCAGTACGTAGCGACTCCAGGGACTCAGCATCCACACCAGTAGCAGCTGTCCGCCCACCACAACTCGTGAGAACGCTCAATGCCAGCAGACAAGCTACTCG
>DATKMG010000132.1:0-4023 GCA_035541995.1 Terriglobia bacterium | reverse complement strand
AAAGCGACGATCTTCCTGGCCTCCGGGTGGCTATTTCGGAATGCGTATACAATTCCTTCTCCGCGGATGGAGTCGTATAACTCAAGAGCATCCCATCCCAGGGGATGAGGCCTGCCGCTCAGACGAAAAGGTTTCGCGGTGGCAAGCAAGTATCGGAATTTCTTGTAGAACTCGATTTCTCCCTTAAGGATGGTTCTTTTCTCGTCAGAAAGAAGTCTTGGATCACTGAGCAGGGTACATGGACCGCCGATAGAACCGCTTCGAATAAGGGTTTTCAAGTCACCCTTGGAGTCCTCAAAACGAATGTAGCGTTGCTGCCTGTCCAAAGGAAAAATCTGAGAATGGCCATACACCATCTGGCGAAGCTGGAAGGCATTGTAGGCATCCCCGATCAACTGCATATGATGCCTCTGTAAGACTCCGTAATCCGGGACTGCGCTGTTGTTCATCCAGTTCTCACAAAGCAGCCGGGGATAACGCTTCCGGACGAACTCCATGATCTCATAGAACCCCTCGCAGGCAGCGAGTCGGCCGTCTCCGGGAGTGTGAGTGTGATGCGGGTCCTGGCAAATAGTGATCAAGTCGAAGTCGTGTTTGAGCCAATCGAGCTCGAACTCTTCGATGATGCGAGTCAATTGCCCCTTGACCCACTCGCGAACCGGGCGATGTCCAAGACAGAGGGTGCGAGTGTTCCAGACCTCCGCAGCTGTTCGGGTAAAGAAGCGGTCCGGGATAGGCCGCCCCTGGTAGGTCGCCAGCCAGTCCGGATGCTGGCGAACCACTTCTGAAGTGTCGTTGGCATTGCCAAACCCCATCCACAAACCCAGCTTCATTCCTGACCTCTTTACTGCCCGGATTAAGGGTTTGGGTCCTTCTGGAAACCGTTTGGGGTCGCACCACCAATCCCCAATTTGAGGAAACCATCCAAAGTCCCACAGAAATAGCTCACAGCCCATGCTGGCAACAGCATCTACTTGAGAAAGCAAGTTTACCTGGGTGGGGAACCACGGGTGAGTTCCTTTTTCATTGAATGGATTGTTTTCGTCCAGGGAAGCGGACCATGAATCATAGGCCACCCAGGGATAATCCTTCTTGGGTAATTCAGGTCCCAACGCTGTTCTCACCAGATCATGACTAAGGCCAGCGGCATCGTCCAGATCACCGTCAGCAAACCCGTACCACCCCAGGGGAGCGATGAATGACTTGCCAGGCAGAAGTTCCTCTTCCATTCCCTGAGGATCGAGACCCCCGGAAATCAAGCAAGGGTCAAGCAGGTCTCCGAAGTGAACGACCATGGGGCTAGACCATTCCCATCCGCCAATCAATCCTTCCTGGTGCCCGGGGATCCAAAGCCCAAACCAGCCGAAGTCCGGGGAGTAGGGACCTGAGGAGACCGTGTGGTCAACGTTATCGTCGATGCTGAGATAATGGATCGGATTCCCAGGGCTGGGCTTCATGGCACGGCAGAAATCGTTTATCCAATGAAGCGCTAGCGGCTCCGGACTAGGGGCAACTCTTAGCTGGAACGTGTCTGCACGGCGCAGGATCAGGGACTCCGGGCTATCATTATGGACCCGAGTAGACTGCCTGAGTAACGGCAGTCTCTGGTTCCACCAATAGTGCCGGCTAATTCGAAGAGGCAGGGCTATGGCCCTTAGATTAATCTCCAATTCGTACCAACCACGCTCACGAGCATGGAGAAAATGGTCTTGGTAATTCCATTTCTCCTGGCCGGAAAGGATTTGACTTTGTTCCTTGGATTTTCCAATCTGGACCAGGAATTCAGTTGACCTTTTCGTCGGATGGATCCATTCCCGACCGGTGTGCCGGTTTAAAAGAGAAGAACAGTAGAACAGTCCCTGGTCCAAACGAATCTGCTGAAGAAAGAGGGAATTACCTACAGACCAGCGTAGGGTTCCATCCCCCATCTTTTCAAAGACGGGAGGCAATTGACCTGGAGTGGCATGCCCCATTAAAGGCACTGGCTTGGGGTTTGAGTCTCCCGGACCCTCGCCGGAACCCGGTTCAGGTGTACCTGATCCAATCGCTGGCAAGACACCAAGACCCGTCATGATCTGGCCAAATTTTCTGCGGGTTAAGTTCTTGTCAGAGTAGTTATGAGTGCATGAAGTCATAGTTGAATCCTCCGGACGATACTCCTGTACTTGCTGAGCCATTGCGTTTGATACTTAGAACTATGCGCAGGATCATCACCCAAACTCATGCACAGCTTCGTAGAGGGCCACGATGTTCCTGGTTGGAGTGTTGGCCTGGATGTTATGGCAGGGAGAGACGATGTATCCTCTGCAATTTCGGAAGAACCGGAGATTCTCAGAGATTTCTTGACGGACATCGTGCGGTAGACCGAAGGGCAGAGTCTGCTGGTTGTCAACGCCGCCGTGGAATACGAACGACTGACCGAAATCCCTGGCTAGCGCCAGGCGATCCATGCCGCGGCAGCGCCATTGGATGGGGTTGAGCAGATCGATCCCAACATCGATTAAATCCGGCAGCAGTTGCCGGATTGCACCATCATCGTGGTGGAACACCTTGACCCCGTAACTATGCACAAGTTCAGTCATCCTGGTTAGCCAGGGTTTGAGGAATCGCCGAAAAGTCGACGGACTCATCAGCAGAGATTCCTGGGTACCTAAATCCTCCGCCACATAAACAAAGTCAATCAATTCACCAGCCGCCTCAAGCGCGCGTCGGACGATTCCGGCATGAATCTCAAAGATCCGCTCCATTGTGGCGTCGACCAATACGGGATTCTGAACGAGGTCCTCAAAAGCCTGTTCCATCCCTCGCATTCGGCAGTAAAGGTAAAAAGGTTCATAAGAAGCTCCTAGGATTGGATATCCTGCCCAGCTTTCACAATCTCGCCGAAAGTCGCTCAAGTCCCAATCCATGGGGTCAGGCCAGGCAAACCCTTGGATGTCAGCCACTGAGTTGGCACGCGCCAGGGGAGAACGGGCAACCTCTTCGTACATTCCCAGTCCGTCCCCGTATGGAATCAAGCGAGTTTCAATCTGCCAAATGCTGAAGAGGGAAGGAGTATGCCACGTGTCTTCCTTAGCCCGGGGATGCCTGGGGGCCAGATAGATGCATTTATCGATGTCCAGCCGCTTCCAGAGTTCCCGCTCTGAACAGCAACCGAGATCCTTAAGCAAGCGACTTGTGACTTCGGCCGGTCCCCAGTAATCACACGGGACACGGTCCGGGCGCTCGCCTCGGAAGAGGGCTTGCCATCGTTCTCTTGGGGTCATCGAACAATTCCTTTCAGGGAGTCAAAACCAAATGTCGCACCGGTCTCAGCCAGACCGGACCGAGCAGTCCCGATGCCACTGGTTCAGTTACCCGATCCCCGAGATCGGGGTAGGGCGGGGGAAGGCTAACCAGCAAACGCATCCGGTTTATGAGCCGGTTAGTCACTCGGATCTCTAATTCGTTTTGACCTGCCTTGATCCAAGACCTGACATCCACGACATAAGGCTGCTTCCAAAGCACCCCAACCGGTCTTCCATTGACGAGGACATCCGCAATATCACGGACGTCCCCAAGATCCAGCCTCACTTGGGCCATCTTGTCCATGTAGATGTCTTTGAGGCTGAACCGCGTCTTATATGAGGCCGTTCCAGAGAAGTCTTCGAAACCTCCAAACTGGGTCCAGCTGACTAAATTTTCCAGAACTCTGGCAGGTTTCCCTTCTTTAGCCAGGAACCAGGGGCCGGTCAATGCAAGGGGCGCAGGTAGATTACTAACTGAGGCCTGAAGAAGCCTCTTTGAACTTCGGAGGAAAAAACTGCCGTTTCCTGAGACTTCTCCCTCGGCGCTACTGCCGTCATTTGTGATTGAGGAGATTTTGTCCAGGTTGGATGAATGTACAGAGACCACTGGATAGCTGCTGAAGACTACGAACAAGGAGCCCCATGGTTTTAGGTTGAGCTGAGCTTCTGTCAATCTTTCCCGGGATTGATAAAGGTACAAAGGTTCTACTATGCCTGTCTCGGGGTCAAACAGCCT
>DATKMG010000131.1:0-29318 GCA_035541995.1 Terriglobia bacterium | reverse complement strand
AAATGGCGGCTTGGGTTATAGCAGCTATAGTTGTGGGGGTATTTCTGGCCACATTACTTCTGATGCACTTGCATCGTAACAATAAATCAATCTCGCTTAGAGGCGCGGTTATCAGACTGGACCCCGACGTTGAAAGGCAATTGCCCATTGCTGATGTCGAAATTGCCGAGGTGAATGGAATGTCTGTTAAAAAATGCAAGTCAGATTCTTCAGGTTACTTCAGTCTGAGTTTGCGTCCTGGAATCAAGACTGGCCAATCAATCGGGCTTCGATTTCAGCACCCGGATTATCAATTGCTCGATTTAAACGAAGTTGCTGGAGACAAACTTTATTTGGCCCGATTAGTGCCGATTCCTTGTCAGAGACAAGTTCAACTTAATCGTCCCGAGATAGTGGTCTCGAACGTCTCAGCTAGATATTCCATCAAGACCACAACAGCCGTGAATGTCGGCAGTGCGGTAAGGGCCTTCGCTGTGACGAATACCAACAATGTCCCCTGCAACGGTCAAGATCCTTGTTCGCCTGACGGGAAGTGGAAGGCGGGTGTCGGTTCCGTATCTCTCGATGCTGGACAGGGGAACGAGTTCCGAAATACTAGGGTTTCTTGTATAGCAGGTCCTTGTCCCTTCACAAAGATCGAATCTGACAGCTTTTCCCGACGCGGCCGAAGGATCGACGTTTCCGCCCGCAATTGGTCTGATACTGCGATTTTCTTGTTGGAAGCCGAAGTATTCCACCCCATGGTCAGTGACTCGGTTCGCAAGTCCTATCCCGTTATCTTTGGCCAGGCGCTGAATTTTACCTTGCCGGCTGCGGCAGAGGGAGTATGCATCGAAGCTGAACTCAATGGAGAGCCCCTTGTCTTCCCGCTTGGTCCAAGTCTTTTCTTAAGCTGGGCCGATTGCAATGCCAGGGTCAACAGTGACCAAACGAAGGTTTATCGGTGTGAGCCCAAGCCGGGCTATCGGTTTCCATGACCATCCAATAACTCAACTCCTCTCGGCACTGGGGAATAGAAGAATCCTCGACGACTGATCGCAGCATCTCCTGATTTCAGCAGATGGGACTGAAACAACTCAATATGTAACCTTTACATTCGATGACTATTATTTGCCACTGAATCCCCATGGACGATAAATCGCGAATCGGTAATCGTCATAGAGCTTTTGATTCATAACAAGTACGTGTATAAGCCCAATTCGATTATCCATAGCCTTATTCCAATCCATTGACGCGAGTCCCCCTGAACTGGCACCTAACATGCTAAGTACTCGGCATAAAGGGGAATCACACATGTTAAGTTCGGTATTGTGGGTCATGGCTGCTGCATCTGGGTTCGTTATTATGGCAATGACTTACGCAGCAGTAATTAAGGTCCTTTTTTTTGCGGTCCCCATTGTTTTCATGGTGAGCTTGATAATCGGGTTGGGAGCAAGAAGCTGGGGCAGGTGCTTGTAGTTGGCTAGTGCTTGAACCCAAGAATATTGGGTGATGTGATAGATTCGCAGATTTCTTCATCGTAATGCCTCGCTTTGGAGTTGCTCCAAATCGTCAGTTGTAATCGAGCATTCCTACCCGGCTAGTTCAAAACCAAGCTCATAGGGACGATGGACTCGCAATCCCGCGGCCGCTGTCAAACGAGTATTTCTCAAGGAACTATGCAAATTGAAAAGGGTCCGTCAACTTTTTGGGGTGGGTGGGGGGAGCGACTAACAGCTCTAAAGAACTTACCCCTGGTCCTTCGCATGGTTTGGGAATCCGGCCCAAAGGTGGTCGCATCCGGGATATTCTGTCGGGTCGTTGCTGCTCTTATTCCTTTGGCGATCCTTGTGGTCACCCGCTTCATTATCGATGGCGTCGTCGCCATTGTCTCGAAAAAACAACCTCTGCAGCCAGCATTTTGGTGGTTAATAGTTCTCGAATTCGTGTTAGCCGGGCTGGGTTCTATACTCAGTCGCACCATCGACTATTGTGACAGCTTGTTGGCCGACAGATTTACTTACCACATCAGTACCCGGGTGATGGAACACGCTTCGCGTCTGGATCTCTCCTCGTACGAGGATCCCGGCTTTTATGACAAGCTGGAACGCGCCAGAGTCCAGGCTACGGACAGGCTTGGGATGATTCAAGCGACAGGTCGCCTTTTGCAACAAATGATCACCACAGTCACCCTTTCGGCAAGCATATTTGTCTATTCGCCCTCTCTCCTGGTAATACTTGTGGTCTGCGTGGTCCCTGCCTTTCTAGGGGAGAGTCATTTCGCTTTTCTGGGTTACTCCCTGAACTTCCGACAGACTCCAAGACGCCGCCAAATGGATTACCTGCGGGTTCTCGGTGCAAGTAAAGAGAGTGCCAAGGAACTAAAGCTTTTCGGTCTAAGCCGGTATCTCACTGACCGATACTCTCAGTTGTCGCAGGAGATTTGCCGGGAGAATATAGCCTTGGGCAGACGCAGGCTGTTTGCCAGCTCGCTCTTGTCGCTTTTGAGCACTTGTGGTTATTACGGGGCCTATGTGTTTGTCGTCTATCGCACCGTCAGTGGTGAACTGAGTGTGGGAACATTGGCTTTCCTAGCTGGCGCAATAGCAGGGGCCAGCAATAATATTCAGATGATTTTCTCGACATTTGCGAGCATAGCTGACCAAGCGCTTTTTCTGACCGTTTTGTCAGATTTCTTCGCGGTACAGCCTCGCGTCAAGTCCAAATCCAATGCTCTACCTGCACCTCGGCCTATCTGGCGGGGATTTCAATTTGATGACGTCTCGTTTTCCTATCCTGGAAGCTCTCGACTTGTACTTGACCGATTGAACTTCTGCCTGGAGCCAGGTGAGCGGATTGCCTTAATTGGTGAAAATGGCCAAGGAAAGACTACGGTTGTGAAGCTTCTGACCCGCTTGTACGACCCAGTTGGCGGCAGAATCCTACTCGACGGCATCGACCTCCGGGAATACAGCATCGAAGATCTGTGCAGTCAGATTGGCGTGATTTTCCAAGATTTCATGAGGTACGAGATGGCCGCTCGGGCCAACATTGCGATAGGCAGGATCGATGAACGTGATGATTTGGCCAAAATCGAGGCTGCCGCTAGGAAAAGCCAGGCCGCTAAAGTTATCCAAAACCTTCCGCATGGCTACGAACAAATGCTTGGCCGGCGGTTTGAGGGAGGGATAGACCTCTCAGGTGGTGAATGGCAAAAAGTGGCCCTTGCGCGGGCTTATTTAAGGAATGCGCAACTGCTGATTCTGGACGAACCGACGGCATCTCTAGACGCACGTTCTGAGTACGACGTCTTTCAGCGCTTTGCCGAGCTCACAGCCGACAAAATGGCTCTCTTAATATCACACCGCTTTTCTACGGTTCGGATGGCGGATCGAATTCTCGTTCTGGAAAACGGCAGGATTGCTGAGGAGGGAGCTCATAACGAACTCATCTCGTTAGGTGGTCGTTATTCGGAAATGTTTGAACTTCAGGCAGCCAGTTATCGATAGGAACCCGAGCGAATTGCAGATATATGGTCAATACAGATACCTCTCCTTACCCAACGAAGCAGCAACCGGCAACTTATGCAGGGACCAGGACTCCTGGCGACGTGGATAAAGACAACCTCTTGAGTGCTAGCGATGTCAGCCTGATGGACCGTTTGAAATCTCATATCCTGCGACAGGACAGGGAGTGGGAGATCAACAGACGGAGGATACGCTGCCGCTGCCTCGCCAGACGTTGGCAGGAAGCAGCTGATTCGATCCGGGAGAACTCGCACAAGATGGCAACTCTTGCGGCGGGCAAAAAGAGACCGTCTGAAGGCCAATTGTGGTTTATGGAGAGCCTTTCTCTGTTTCAGACCGCACTTCTGGCAATCAGAACCATTCGAAAGAATGACGGGAATCTCCCTCTGGTCAAAAGCGGTACTCAACGGCACTTGCCGCGGGCCTTTGTGATAGCGGCTGACTATCTGCAGTTTGTCGACTTTCAGTTCCAGGAACGAACCTTCTCCCTTTATCTTGAGGCAATTCAAGAAAAGGAAAGTCTCCAAATTGCTGAACTGTGGGCGATGAAACCCCTCCTTCAACTCGTTCTCCTGGAGCATATCGGGAAAGCAGCAGAAACAGAGTGTTCCTGGGCTTGCGAAGAAGGGTCAAGGCAGGAATCTCAGAATGGCCCATCCGTGCTGCGGAAATTGATTGTTAGCCTGCGTGAATGTGGGGAGGCTAATTGGAAAGAGCTTTTCGAGGGAACAAGCAAAACAGAGCAAATCCTCAGAAGAGATCCCGGGGGAGTGTATCCGAACATGGATTTTGAAAGCCGGGATTTGTACCGAAGGGGCGTGGCTGGATTGGCTGCCCAATCTCCCCTGACGGAGACCGAAATCGCCTGCAAAGCATTAGATCTGGCTTGTGCAGCAGAGAAAGAACCTTTTTCCAATCCACGGATAAGAGATCGCCGGGCCCACATCGGTTACTACCTTATAGACCAGGGCAGAAAGATCCTGGAAAGTCAGATTAATTATCGGCCTTCCCTTAACAAATGGCTCGAAGATTTGATTCTGAGCCACGCATCTGCCTTCTATCTTGGAGGGATTTCCCTCGCGACATTCGCTGTGATGGCCTTTTTCCTGGTGGGTCTTGGGGTGCCCATTCCTGTCGTTGCTGGGGCCTTCTTTCTTTTGCTGCCGGCCACGGAGTCTGCAGTGGGGGTGATCAACCGCCTGACCACTTTCCTTTTGCCACCGCGAAGGTTGCCCAAGCTTGATTTCTCAGGAGGGGTACCGGCTGATTGCACGACGATGGTAGTTGTGCCAACGTTGCTGCTTAACGAGGAGCACACTCGGCAGATGGTAGAAGACCTGGAGATACGCTATCTGGCCAACCGCGATGCACGTATCCACTTTACCCTTTTGACTGATTCGCCTGATTCTACGCGTCCTTTTGACGACAAGGACCAATTGGTCGGTCTTTGTTCCGAGCTGATCGAAGCATTGAACAAGAAGTACGCTGGGCAAGGTAGAGGGTCCTTTTTTCTATTTCATCGGCACCGCGTCTACAACCCAGCTGAAGGATCCTGGATGGGGTGGGAACGCAAGCGGGGTAAGCTGCTCGACTTGAATAATCTGCTCCGGAAAGACTTCGATAGCTTCCCGGTGAAAGTGGGAGATCTTTCCATTTTGCCTGCAGTCCGCTATGTCATCACTTTAGATTCAGATACGCAACTGCCTAAAGACTCGGCCCATAGGTTGATCGGTACTATTGCCCATCCCCTGAACCGTGCGGTGATCGACGCCTCCACCAATACAGTCGTGGAAGGGTATAGTATCTTGCAGCCCAGAATTGGGATCAGTATTGGCTCAGCGAGGCGCTCACGTCTTGCCAGTCTTTACTCCGGAGAGACCGGGTTTGACGTTTATACCCGGGCGGTTTCGGATGTGTATCAGGATCTCTTTGGGGAAGGCAGCTTCACAGGAAAAGGGATTTATGAAGTGGACTCTTTCCAACAAGTATTAGCCCAAAGATTCCCTTGCAACGCTCTTTTGAGTCATGACTTAATTGAAGGGGCCTATGCCCGTACTGGGCTGGTCTCCGACATCGAATTGATCGACGATTATCCCTCCCATTTCAGTGCGTATAGCCGAAGAAAACATCGATGGGTGAGGGGCGACTGGCAAATCATGCTGTGGTTGCTCCCCCGTGTTCCAGACTTCTTTGGCCGTCTGGGCGCTAACCCCATGAGGCTGGTTTCTCGCTGGAAGATTCTAGACAACCTGCGCAGGAGCTTGATTGAAATCGCGGTGTTCCTGTTATTGCTTGGAGGGTGGTTTTTCCTGCCTGGAGGTCCCTGGTATTGGACAGTAGTGGCCCTGGTATTGATGTTAATGCCGGCTTACTTCCAACTCTTGCTGTCTGTGGTCAGGGCTGGAAGCTCGCCTGGAAGGCCGGGTTGTTGGAAAGAAATCGGAACCGACTTTATCGACGAGCAAGTGCGGATCTTTTTTACGTTAGCGTTTTTGTCACATCAGACATTAGTCATTGCGGACGCAATTTTCCGAACAATTGTTCGATTGACGCTAACGCGCAAAAAGCTTCTAGAATGGGAGACCGCTGCCCAATCTGAACTTGGGACTCGCCAGAGAACACCGGTCGATATGTATCTAGACTGGACTCCCTTGCTATCTCTGATTATAGGGGTGGCTCTTGCCTTGGTCCGACCAGCGGCTCTGCCCGCTGCGCTCCCTTTAATATGTTTGTGGTCTGCATCAAAGCTCCTGTGCCAATGGTTAAATTGTCCAGGTATTGACCCAGAGCCGGGAATATCAAAGCCCGATGAACTCTTTCTGCGAGAAGTTGCCCTTCGAACCTGGCGGTTCTTTCGACAGTTCAATGGCTCCGATTCTCATGGGTTGATTCCGGATAACTTCCAGGAAAGCCCACTCGCTATAGCCCGGCGGATTTCACCGACTAACCTCGGCTTACTCTTAAATGCACGATTAGCAGCTTATCAGTTGGGATACCTGACTTTGAGAGAGTGTATTATTGAAACCGAGGAAACATTAAATACTGCTCAACGTCTTTTCCGACACAAAGGTCACTTCCTAAATTGGTATGACACTGAAACACTGAGACCTCTCGAACCGCTCTTCATTTCCACCGTCGACAGCGGCAATCTTGCCGTATGCCTCTGGACATTGAAGCAAGGTTGCCTGGAAATGTGCCACGAGCCCCTTTTTCCAAAGAATTTGTGGCATGGAATCCGGGATCATATCAACCTGATCATGGATCTGGCTGAAGAGAAAAAGAGGCTGGGATCGGATTCCCTAGTTAATGAGTTCGCCAAGCGTGTCGAGCCTCTGGGGGATGAGACATTATCTTGGATTCGGATGCTTTCAGCACTCCGACAGGAGGCCGAGAGCATTGAAGAGGGTCCTGATGAAGGGAAACCCCGAGATGATGGGGAAATCCACTGGTGGACGACCGAGCTGTGGAATCGGCTTCAAGCTGTGCGTGAGGTTGCGGAAGCATTTGCCCCATGGGCCCTTTCCGAGTACCGTGCCTTGTTTGAGCAGCCTGAACTCCAACTTGAGCCCAACTTACAAGGCCTGACTCTAGACTCGCTTCCACAATTGCTTGTCAATCTTGATGGGAAACTCCAGCGATTACTGGAACAAGGGGCACTCAACGAGGAATTCGTACCAATGGTTGAGTCGCTGCGAAGAACGATTCCAGAATGTTTGAACAATGCCGTTTCTTTCAAGGAGAAGCTCCGCAAGGCAGCCGACGAGTGCGAGACCCTCGTCCGCGAGATGGATTTCCTTGTTCTCTTTAGTCAGCGAAAAAAGCTCCTCTCGGTCGGCTATGACGTAAGAGCGCAGAAGTTAGAGGGGAGTTGGTATGATCTGCTGGCATCCGAAGCGAGAATGGCAACATTTGTGGCCATTGCTAAGGGAGACCTCCCCCAAGAAAGCTGGTTTCATCTGGGTAGGGCTCACACTCTGTACAAGGGCGACCGCGTTCTGCTTTCTTGGACCGGCACGATGTTCGAGTACCTTATGCCGACTCTTTGGATGAGGTCATATCCACACACCATTCTTGAGAGAAGCTTGCGGTCAGTAGTCAGGTGCCACCAAAAGCATGGTAGCCTGAGTTGGGTTCCGTGGGGGATTTCCGAGGCAGCCCATGCAGAACGAGATCAGGAAGGGCACTATCAGTACCGCTGCTTTGGGCTACCGTCCCTGGCACTCAAACCGTCTCTTTCAAGCGATATCGTAGTCTCACCCTACGCTACTTGTCTCGCACTTACAGTTGATCCCCCGGCAGCTATTGAAAATCTACGGGTGATGAAGCGCAAAAACTGGCTCGGTGAGTTCGGGTTCTATGAAGCGGCTGATTATACGGCTGCAAAGCTGAGGATGTGGCCCAGGTACGAGCTAGTACGGTGCTGGATGGCGCATCATCAAGGAATGAGTCTATTGGCGCTCTGCAATCTGCTCACCGATTCCTCAATAAAAGAACTATTCCACAAAGAGCCAATGGTAGAGGCAAATGAGCGAATCCTTCATGAGAAGGCGCCCGGCACAATGCTTGTGGATGTCGATGAATCTCCGGGATCCCTGCGAGAGTTTTCATTGCCCAACGAGTCGATTCTCGAGGAGCCAATTCTGATGGAGGGTGAAATGCTCCTGAAAGCTTGAGCTGGGGAGTTTCGATTGAGCGGGCCGACGGTGATTGGTCATCGCGACGAACGTTCCTTAACTCAACTCGAGAGAAGGATTCATAGAGCGACCGTTTGTTTGAATTGGTCTATTCGAATTTTTCCACCAAAACAACCACTAGGCGGGTTGGCCCATGCACTCCTTTGATGAGAACCTTTTCGATGTCTGCCGTCCGGCTTGGCCCTGTGATCAGAGTTATTGCACTTCCGGGGAGATTGGCGCCGGACTGGGCTTGGATTTCCGCGAAAAGGTCGGACAGGTTAGGACGGATTTGGTCGACGGTAGCCAGGACCATATGAACCTCCGGGAGGAGGCTGATGTGACGGCTGGCTACGGGTTGAGCCACCGCGACAATTGTCCCCGTATCGGCAATCAAATACTCAATTCCCGTGATGGAAAGAGGGACCCTAGCCATCTGTTCCTTTAGCCGGTCTCTTGCATAGGGATTCTCGCTGTCGATCCCTTCGACCAGGCATCTTACCTCGGGGAGCCTATCCGCGAGTCTTGAGACCAGATTCAGCTCGAGGCATATCTTATGTCGAGACACCGCGACCGTTTGAAAGCCTTCTTTTTCTATGCAGCTTTTGATGAGTTCAACTGCACACAGTCCATCCGAACAAATTCGGACCTCCCCTCCGGCTCGTTCAAGTTCTTCCTGGAACTTCTTAACCAAAGAGTCAAAGTGTCGAGCAGACGCAAATAGTCCTTGACGATCGGCATCCGGCATCGTGTGCTGGGGCCGGGCTCGTTGGTCAAAGGTGGTCAAAGCCTGACGAACCTTCCGGAGGACTTGGGTCCGTGAATCGGTCAATCCTGTGCCTCTTTCTCCAGATCTTTCCAGAGCTGTTTGAACGTCTTTTTGGCCAGAGGTGGAAAATCCCGGGCTTCAGTCCAGCCAGGAACCGGCAATGCCATGTCCCTTTTGCCCGAAACCCTCATGGCTGCCCGGATCAGGTTTGATCCCATCCGATAGATAAAACTATCCTGCATACCCATCAGGAATAGCTTCATCATGGCGCGTTCCCGCCAAGGAGAACAATCCTCTTTGACTACCTGACTTCGCAACCAGAGCAGAAGGTGATGTATGTTTATCTTCACAGGGCAAATCTCGGAGCATGCCCCGCACAAGGAAGATGCGTATGGAAGATCCTGAGCCACCTCCATCCCCTGGTATAGGGGCGTGAGGACAGCACCGATGGGGCCAGAATACACAGAGCCATAGCTGTGTCCTCCAACGCGCTGATAGACAGGACAAGTATTCAGGCAAGCCCCGCACCGGATGCAATAAAGAGACTCCCGCATCATCGGATTGGCCAATATCTCGCTTCGACCATTATCAAGGATCACCAGATGAAACTCCTCCGGTCCATCCAATTCACCCGGCCGTCGTGGAGAGTTGACCAGAGAGACATAACTGGTCAACCTCTGGCCTGTGGAACTGGCGGGAAGGAGCTTTAAGAAGACAGGTAAATCGGCGAGGCGAGGAATGACTTTTTCCAGCCCCATTACGGCAACATGGATTTTGGGCATCCCAATGGACAGGCGGGCGTTTCCCTCATTTTCAACTACCACAATCGTCCCCGTCTCAGCGATCGCAAAATTCACACCTGAAATTCCCATTTCCGCAACGAGGAATTTTTGCCGGAGAATCCTCCGAGCAACCGTACACAATTCCTCTGGAACGCTGGTATAAGGGATACCTAACCGGGCGGCGAAGAGTCTTCCAATCTCTTCACGGGTCTTGTGCAAGGCAGGTGCAGTAATATGGGAGGGCATCTCCCGAGCCAGTTGAACAATGTATTCGCCTAAGTCAGTTTCGACCACCTCGATGTTTGCCTTCTCAAGCAGGGGGCCAAGTTTCATCTCCTCGGTGGTCATTGATTTGGATTTCACAATGGTCTTGACCCGAAATTTCTGGGCCAGGCCGAGAATGTAGTCCGATGCCTCCCGCCCGTCGCTTGCCCAGAAGACAGTGCCGCCATTCGTGGTAACCCTATTTTCTAACTGCTCCAGGTAAGCTCCGAGGTGTTCGATGACTTCCTTTTTTAGCTCATGAGCTTTGTTCCTCAGCTCTTCCCATTCAGGGATCGTCCGGACCTGTTCCTTCCGTTTCAAGAGCGCATGGGCCGTGGCAAACTGATAGGCCTTTCTCAGCTGAGAGTTCTTGAGGTTTTTCTTTGCGTAAGTTTTGAAGTGTCGTGGAGTCAGGTCCATGATTAGAGGTCTTTTGCAAGGAGTTCTGCCAGGTGAATCGTCTTGATCGGCAGTCCCATCCGATTGAGGCAACCATCTATTTGCATCAGACAGCTGGAGTCATTGGCTACAACATACTCGGCACCGGTCTTCACTAGACTTCCCACTTTGTCCTGCCCCATGGCAGCAGAAATCTCCGGAAATTTCACCGAGAAAGTTCCTCCGAAACCACAGCAATTTTCCGAGTTCTCCAATTCAACGAACTCAATGTCGCGGATGTGGCGTATGAGGATACGAGGAGGTTCTTTAACCTTCAACTCGCGGAGCAAATGACACGCGTCGTGGTAGGTCACCCTGTGTGGAAAGCGCGCCCCTAAATCTACAACGCCCAAAACGCTGACAAGGAAATCGGAAAATTCAAAAATCCTGGTTGTTAGGTGTTCCAAAGCATCCCGAAGGCTGCGGTCTTGCACGAGCTCCGGATAAAATACTTTTACCATGCTGGTGCAGGACCCCGACGGGCAGACGATATAGTCTGTCCCCGAGTCAAAGATTTGAAGAAATCGTTGGGCTAGCACCAGCGTCTCTTCGCGATAACCCGTGTTGAACGCAGGCTGTCCGCAACAGGTTTGCTCCATGGGATAGGCAACCTTGATTCCGATCTTGCGCAGGATCTTCACGAGGCTGATCCCAACTTGTGGACAGAACTGGTCAACCAGGCAGGGAATGAAGAGAGAAACTTCCATAGCCGCAGCTGAAAACTCCTTCTATAGAAAGACAAGAGGATCTGTAATCCCCAAACTACCACCTAATTATTATCATGCCAGGCTGTAAAACCACAAGGATCTGATGAAACTCTGCCAGTGGCCCCATTGGGGCCAGACTGCCAAAGGAAGCGATCAACACGGATTTTCCGTAGATGACCAACAATCAGTTGCTGCAAATTTGGAAAAAAGTGTCCCGAATTATAAAATCCTTCAGCGAGGCAATTCTGGCTGTCTGAGCAAAGAATCTGCCACAATGGGAAGTGGCATGGTCAGTGTGCTACACGGGGAGACGATCGAGCAAAAGCTTAAAGTCGGATGGTGGACCATCTGCAATCCCGCAGACGTGCTTAATTGGCTCGTTGCTTGTCGATCGGATTTTTTGAAAATCACCGAATGAAAGGAAGCATCATGGCAAACCTCCAAGATAAAGTAGCAATTGTCACGGGTGGTACTAAAGGAATTGGCAGGGCCACGGCCAAAGCGCTGCTCGGCGACGGAGCCAAGGTGGTCATCTGTTCACGAAGCCAATTGGAGGTCGAGCAAAGCGTAGAAGTGCTCGGCCGCAACGCGGGAGAGAAGATTCGAGGCATCCCCTGTGACGTAGCGGATTACGATCAGGTCGAACGTCTGGTCCAATACTCGGCCGCACAATTCGGAGGGATCGACGTCCTAATCAACAATGCCGGCATAGGGATCTTTGGCAACATTGCGGAACTCGCGCCAGAACAATGGCGCCAGGTAATCGATACGAATCTAACTGGTGTCTTCTATTGTTGCCGTGCGGCAATTCCTTACCTGCGGCGGCGAGGTGGGGGTTATATTATCAACATAAGTAGCTTGGCCGGGAAGAACCCTTTTAAGGGGGGATCAGCCTACAATGCTTCAAAATTCGGGCTAAACGGCTTCAGTGAGGCCATTATGCAGGACTTGCGATACGACAACATTCGAGTGAGCTACATTATGCCGGGCAGCGTCGACACCGAATTTGGCGCCCCCGGCGAAAAGAGCAATGCTTCATGGAAGCTCACCTCCGAAGACGTGGCACAAGTAGTGGTTGATCTGCTGCATCATGATCCTCGCTGTTTGCCTAGTTGCGTTGAAATGCGGCCCTCCAAACCGCCGCGGAAATAGGGAGACTAAATGCGAGAGCCCGATTAATAAGTTAAATGGCTTTCAAGGCCTGAGCCAAAAAGATTTGCCGTTCATCTTTTGGATTCTTTTCGCCTCCTCTGATTCAGTTTCTTAAATAGCAATGATTCGATCAGCAACCGTTGGTCCTCCAACCTGGGCCACATGGGGGACCATGCGCCCAATTGGGAGCCCCAAACAGCTGACTGGTGATGCATGGCATCTCTTCTATTGAAGAATATTGAAAGTTAGGGCATAGTATGCTCTGCATTTTCGAGGGATTGCAAGGGTTTGCCCCGCATCCTTGACTCATTCCGATAGCTCATGCCCCTGTGGTGACTGGCCGCCAACCAATTCAGGTTCGACAAGATCATCTGCTATAATATCGGCTTCAGCCGGGGGAAAGGGGTCTGAGGGGAGAGAGAATTAATGGAATTGCAAGACATCATTCTTTCAAGGATTTCCTTGGAAGCGGCTGTAAAGCCGGAGCAGGTCAAGGCAACAGTTGCCCTCTTGGCCGATCAGGCAACTGTCCCGTTCATTGCCAGATACCGTAAAGAAGTGACAGCGAATCTCGACGAGGTTCAGATTCGCACCATTGCGGAACGGTTGGAATACTATCTTGATCTCCTGGCACGCAGAGAAACCATTCTCAAATCGATTGAAGACCAGGGAAAACTCTCGGATGATTTGAAGCAGAAGATATTGGCTTGCTATGAGAAACATGAGTTAGAAGATCTCTACCTTCCCTTCAAGCCGAAGCGCAAAACCAAGGCTTCACTTGCCATCACTAGAGGGTTAGATCCTCTAGCACGGTTTATCTGGGCGCAGTCTCCCGGCGAGAAGAGTATTGAGGAACTAGCCGATACTTTCGTAAATACGGAAAAAGAGGTCAACACTCGCGAAGAGGCAATTGAGGGGGCTCTTCACATCATAGCCGAATGGATCTCTGAGAACCTGGAGTTCCGTAGGGGCCTCCGGGACATCATGCTCCAGGAAGGGGTTGTGGTTTCGAAAGTGGTCAAAGGGAAAGAAGATCAGAAGACCAAGTTTGAGATGTATTATGATTTTCGGGAACCTGCATCAAAAATCCCCTCTCACCGGATGTTGGCCATCCGGCGTGGCGTAAAGGAACAAACTCTGTCTTATACGATAGAGATTGACTCAGAACGGGCATTGCGCCTCATTCAGAACCAGGTAAGCCAAGATCCTCAATCGCCGTTTGCTCCATATTTGGAAAAGGCCGTCAGGGATTCTTACGAGCGTTTGCTCCTTCCCAGTATCCAGGCTGAGGTGCGGTCGATTCTCAAGGAACGCTCCGACCTCGAGGCCATCGAGGTTTTCGAGGCCAATCTCTCTAATCTGCTTCTGGCACCCCCAGCGGGCCTGCTAACGGTCATGGGGATCGATCCAGGATACCGGACGGGCTGCAAAGTCGCCGTGGTCGACGAGACGGGTAAGTTCCTCGAGCATGCCACTATTTATCCTACGGAACCCAAGAAGAACATTGCCGGGGCTGATTGGACACTCTATAGGCTGGTACAAAAACACCAGATCAAGGCGATTGCGATCGGTAATGGAACTGCCTCCCGCGAGACTGACTCTTTCGTGAGAGATTTCATCCGCAAGTACCAAGGGGGTGAAACTTTTGTCCCGCCCCCCAAGCCTGAGAAAAGGGTTGTGACCCCACCTCCGGCTGAAACTCAATCCTTGTCAGCTCCAAGTTCGAGCGGAACTCCTTCGGAATCCATTACGGAAACTGGCAGCATTGGAGGGGGAGAATTGAAAGTTGAATTAGAGTCGGTGAGCGCTTCCGACCTAACAGAGGAGAATGAGTCTATTGGCACTGAAAAAGAGGGGGCTGTCCTGAATTCTGACCTGCCGGTAACCTCACAGCAGGTTCCAATAATGAACCTTGAACCCGATTTTCACCAGGCCACGCCCGGGGTAGGACTCGAGACCGAGCCAACAAATGCCGCGACGAATGACCGTCAGGATGCTCTCGTCGAGGAGAAGGCCAGTCCGCAAGCCCCTCTTCAGACCTCACAACAGCCAATGGATAAAAGACATTCCATTTTCTCGATTACGGTAAATGAATCAGGAGCATCTGTTTATTCTGCTTCTGAGGGAGCGCGCCGCGAATTCCCCCGGTTGGACGTGACAGTTCGTGGTGCTATATCGATCGCCAGGCGCCTCCAGGACCCTCTGGCGGAATTAGTGAAAATTCACCCCAAGTCCATCGGAGTGGGTCAATATCAGCACGATGTGGACCAGAAGCGGTTGAAGCAAGGTTTGGAGTCCACAGTCGAGTCTGCGGTCAACCATGTTGGTGTGGATCTCAATACAGCTTCTTACGAACTGCTGCAATACGTATCTGGCCTTAACAAGGGGCTGGCAAGGAATATCGTGGAATATCGCCACCAGAGGGGTCCCTATACGTCGAGAACCAGGCTCATGGAAGTTCCCGGTTTTGGCGAGAAATCGTTTGAGCAGGCAGCAGGATTCCTGCGAATCAAGTCCGGTGAGAATCCGCTGGATGCCACGGCCGTGCACCCGGAGTCCTATCCAATTGTCGAGCGTATTGCTCAGGTACTTGGGGTTTCTGTATCTGAGTTGGTCGAAAGCGGTCGGAAACTGGTAGAGCACGTCGACGTAAAGCAGTTCATGGATGAAAAGGCGGGAGTTTTCACTTTGAACGATATTAAACAGGAACTCCTGAAGCCCGGGCGCGATCCAAGGGATCAGTTCGTCGTGCCGGCATTCCGCGACGATGTCAAAGAGGTTTCCGACCTGAAAGACGGAATGGTCCTAGAAGGAACGGTCACCAATGTCACCAATTTCGGGGCTTTTGTGGATATTGGAGTCCATCAGGATGGCCTGGTTCATGTCTCGGAGCTCTCAAATCGGTTTGTTAAAGATCCCCGCGAGGCCGTGCACGTTGGAGAGATTGTCAAGGTCAAGGTAATTGGCGTTGATGTAGCCATGAAAAGAATATCCTTGTCCATGAAAGCCTTGCTTCCCAAGCCCAAACGGCAACGGCCGCAGAGGAGTGAGAGAAGGGCCAAAAGACCGGTACTGCCTCAGATTTCCGTCAATGTCAATGTAAGGCAGATTCAAGAGTCTGATCACTTGCCCAAGCCCTTGGAAAAACCCAGGACAATGGCTCCCAAAAAACTGCCCAGGCCGGTGAACCCCAATCCTCCCAGGCCTAGGAACCCGTCCAGAGCGGAATCCAAAGAACCGCCCAGGAGGGAGCGTCCACTGGGGAGTCTCGGTAAACCCGACACCCAACAGGCTCAGAGCCTCTCCTTTGCCGAGAGGATCCGCTTGTTACAGGAGAAATTTGGCGGAATCCGTTAGGCTAGGGGTTCATCGAAAGAATTGACCGCTGACAAACCTCCATGAGGCAGTCTCCGATTTCCTGCCGGCTTTTTCTAATCTTCATCCTGGCTGTTTCCGTCATTTATCTTCACACTATTTATCGTTCTCCTCTGAATACGATCTATGCAGAGAAAGAAAACCCGCTCCTCTTTTATGCGTCATATGACAAGAATCCGATCGCTGACGTGGCATTCGGCGAGGAGAGCCCATTGGCTAACCAGAATCTCAAAGTAGTCCAGGAGGGAAGAAAAGGGGGGGCTCTCTTACTGGATTCTGATTCCGTGATTTCCTATGACGCACCCGGAAACGTCTATTCTGAGCGGGGAACCGTTAGTATTTGGTGGAGACTGGATGAACCGCTGGATCGCATCCCCTTCTCAATAGTGCGAATCAGTAAGGCACAGGATTCAACGCCGGACTTTACTTTTGCCGATCTTCAATGGAACGGGGAACGGTTGCGACTCTGGTTTCGAGACCAGGAATCCCGGGTCCATTCTGTCTTAGCCAATGAACAAGGGCAGGTGACTGCTGGGCGATGGTACCACCTGGCATTCACATGGGACGAATTGGGAGGGATTCATTTGTATCTGGATGGCAGGGAAGTTGCTTCAGAGAAATCCGAAGCATTTCTGTTTTGTAGTCTTGACCAGGTAGGAATCCATACCAGCGTCCTCTCTCCGAGGGAAACACGCGGAAACGGCCGAAGAGCGTACATTGATGAATTGCGATTGTTCGGTTCGGCGTTAAGTGAGAAGTCGATTCAGGATTTGAACCAGGGAGGGGTAGGCAGGGCAGGGGCGATGCCGCCTGTAGCAGACACAAGCCCCGAGTTTTGGAAAACGCACTGGAGAAAGCGGTTTGGATGGGACAACGCGGAGGCGATTCCAAGCATAAAGTCTCCCTCAATGGTTCGACAACTTCCAATCCTGGAAGGAACGGACGCTCGCAAGTTCTCCATCAGTGCATTTGACGGGCTCCCCGAAACCTATTGGCCGGGGGAATTTCCAACCTATCCCGATGCAGGGAAGACACTGGAACTGAAGCTGGCAGAAGAACCATTTAATTACATGGTTCTCGAAGGGAGTCTCGCGGGTCGAATCATCCCGGCCAAGGGCCAGCAGAAACCCCTCATGGAACGGTCTGCTTCCGCGGATCCGATCTCAAGACTGATCCTTAAAACGCCTCAAGTGACCCCCTTTATACAGGTTCAGCGGCAATCCGGGACTCTCAAGAAGCTGAGCTTCTTTCAGGTCCAGGTTTCGCCTCCAGAGCCAGCCAGTGGGTCTTCAGCCAGCCCACCGTCTTCAAACCGGGTCTCCTACCGTCTCTTGCCTCGAGCACAAGCTGCCGCTCTCCCCGGAGTATCACGCAGCCAGGTTTCTTCGTTGTATGGCGTGGATCTGAGAATTGCGCGTCACTATCTTCCCCCGGATCGGGAAAGCTGGGTTGGGGTCCCCAATGAAGTCTTCCAGGCTCCAGAAGCTTCAGCAAGTGCTACCGCTGGACTTCACTATCTCCATGTCATTCTGCCACCTCTGCTGCAGCATACAGCATTAGATGCACTTAAGTTGAGGCTGAATCCGGGCAACCAAAAACTCAGTGAAGAAGCGGTTGTCAATATCGCGATCAAAGACCCGGTGGTTCCAAGGCGGGATTTAATGAATGTCGACCTTCGCATCCCTCCTGCCGGAGCCTGCTCAGTTGTGCTCGATTTCCAGGACATTGTTTTGCCCGCAGGAACACCACTCTGGTTGACGATTGCCGGCAACCAGAGCGATTTTGCAGAGAAATTCCTGACCGGTGCTGAGGTAGAAGTCTGGTTGGCCCAGACCGGCGTTGGAGAGCGCGCTGTGAGTTCGAAACGAGAATACTTATCTCAGCGCTTGAACATGCTCCGTGACGATTTTCAGATTGCCAGCCCGACCAGATTCTGGGCGGTTTCTGACCAAACCAAACTTAGGCGCCAGTGCCGGATCGTCGATGAGCTGAATAACCTGGTCGACGACGTCCTGCGCACGGATTCAAAGGAATCAACAGCCCTGGCGTATCTGAGATGGACCGGGAGAAACGAGGCGCCTCCGGATCTTAAGTTGCGTGAAAACCCTGACCGAGATGTGCCACTCTGGGCATTCCAGCAGCTCAACCTCGTCAGTCAGTTCCGGCAAATCGTGGATTGGTGGGTAAGAAACCGGCAGATTTCAAGCGGGGAATTTGGGGATGGTATCCCACAGGATACATCGTTAGCTGCAAACTGGCCCGGGGTCGAACTAATGGAGGGACCCGCCGAGCAGATTCGGGCGTCTAATCGGTCATTGGTTGAAGCTTGCTATCGCCAAGGGGCACTGAAGAATGGGATAAACGGGTCTCTCGCTGGTCCTCTTGACGCATATCATCAGGGAATCGGCATCCTTACCGCAGCAGCGCTTCTCGACTACGGCAACCCCACCTGTGTGGAACGAATCATGGAAGCAACTCGGCAATACGAGCGTCTGACCTCCGTGAACAAAGCTCAACACAGACACTTTTGCTCATCGCTTTTCTCAGCGACCGATCTCATGGAAGAGGCTCTATATGCGAAGGAAGATCCCCATAGCGCACTGATGTGGCAACCCGGTCTCTTCCTGGCCTGGTACAATGGAAACCCCATCTTAATCCGGATCATGTCTGAACATGCGGATGCCCTGTTGAATCACTGGCAGAAACAACGGTATCCTCAGTTGACCCGGGGAGTCCGTTTCTTTGATGATGCACCGCTAGGTCGCGGTGTACCCGATCCGGAACTGGTCGATTTTTTCTGGGGCATTTACCGTTTGACTGGCAATTCCAAGTACCTCTCACTACTCGACAGAATGGCTACGATGGGAGACATCGGATTGGCCGAATCTATCAGCGGGAGATGGCTGGACTCTGTGGAGGCAGAGGTTTACAGGAATTACGTCGAGGAGCAGGTACGAAAACGTACCATCTGGGATCGCAACTTGTCAGGGGATGAATCTGGCCTTTTGGCGAGGCAATTTGCCTATGAAGTCTCAGGTGATAAGAAGTTGGTTGAAGACTACCAGGCTGCATTGCTCAAGCACCTGGTCCAAAACCTGGGGATGTACACCGAGGTCCAGCCCGCGACTGGCTCAGTTCGCTTGCTCCACCGAGTTCTCCAACGTGCCCGCTTGGGTGGCATAGCCCACTATGAAGGCAACGTTTTTCCGGGCCTTGCTGTCAGTTGGGAAGGAGACCGTGGCAATGTGGCCGCCCTGGTTGCCCACGCCACACCTCGGGGACTGAAGATCGTGGCCTTTAATATGGCGAAAGCCTTTCTGGATGTAAACCTGCGGATCTGGGAGCTGGAGAACGGGACTTATGAAATATTGGAGGGGACTGACCTTGATGGTGACGACAAGGCTGATATCGTCACGACGCGGCGGACACTTCGCCTGAAACGTTACAGTATAATCCACCTTACTTTGAGGCCTCGAAGAACCACCATCATTGAAATTAACCAGGTGGACAAGGGGACACCCTTGTGGGATCTTCCTGACCTGGCCATCGGTCCCGAAGACCTCCAGTTTGACCCTGTCAACGAAAAAGGCCAACTCGTGATCCACAACATCGGCGCAAAGAAATCCCCCAACTTTATCCTTCAGGTTGAAAACGAAAGACGCGTGACTCTGCTAAAAAAAGAGCTCTCAGGTTTGGACGCACCTCTCGATTTACGGCCCAAGACCGTTGTTGTTGACCTCAATGGGCTGCATATGCTGGGGAGCCGGACCTTGATTTTTAAAGTAAACGCCGAACCTGCCTTCGAGGAGATTACGGAAGATAACAACCAGCTGCGCAAGACCTTCTAGCCTGCAATTTTCACCCGTCAAGGCCTAGCACGACTGCGGACCACGAGCGGAATCTGACTGCAGAGACGCGAAGACGCAGAGAAGAACCCGGAACACAGAGCATCGCAGATTGTCCCGAAGGGACAGGAGAGAGTAGCCGGTGGTTACGCGCGAGTGCACGTTACCACCGGAATAAAATCCGAGCATCCTTACGAACCCCGGTCGGGGTTCCGGAACTCCGGTGTCCCTGCCCGGACACTCTTCAAGGAAGATAATCCTGGACCCTTGACGGCGCACCTCGCCTCCAGCTCGGTTCTTTTTCCAGGCTGCTCTCCGCTTCAAGCTTTCTCACGCCTTCGGTTCCGACATTCAGGTCTGAATTCCAAGCGCATAGCGGAGAGCCTCGTCGAGCTCTCGCAGCTTCTCGGCGGGCAAGGGAGGCCGAATGGACACGAATCCCTAACCACAAACCACTAGGCGTAAGGACCTTGCTACGAGTACTTCATGAAGGGCTTGACTTTGCTCCTTCAGCTGGTTGTTTTTTGGACAAGCTCAGTGGAGTTGAATGGAGCTGCGGCTTTATCCCGGATACCAGACTCTTCGGGGATCGTCGGGAGCTCGCCTGTACTCCCACGCCTCGTCGATTAGGCGCCTGAGGTCGTAGTGGGGACGCCAGCCCAAAAGGAACCTGGCTTTTGAATTATCCAGCCAGGTGGACCAGTAAGGAGTCGTAACCGGCACAGAAGGCAACCCGCGAGTCGCCTTGAGATACTCGGCAACCTGCTGGTAATCGACCGGTTCATCCATACAGATGTTAAAGGTCTGTTGCCTGGCCTTGGGATGGTTGAGGGCCAGCACAATGGCCTCCACCAGATCGCTCACATGCACAAAGTTACGCTTCACGGGCTCCCCATTACGGTCACACATTACTGGGACAACGCCTTCGAGCCGATATTGTTCTGCGAGATCTGGTCCGACCAGGTCCCGCCATCGTGGACCGCCGAAGACGTCTGTACCAAAGGAAAGAGCGTACTTGAAGTCATCCTTTTCCATAATCCACGGTGCACGCAAGCATGTCCCGGACAGGTTGTACTGGATGTAATACTGCTCCAGCATGACCTCTTCAAGGACTTTGGTAAGCGCATAGCATCCTGGATAAGCTGAATGCCGCTGACTTTCACTGACTGGCACCGGATGCGGGTAAAAGAAATGCCCGAGAGCGGCATCGCCTCCAATCAGGATAATCTCCTGAAACGTCTGGCTCATTCGGCATTCTTCGAGCAGCCAGAACAAGCCCTTAACTGAAACGTCGATGACATCGTCGGGAGTCTCCTTGCAGGTGGCCAGGTGCAGGACGTGTGTGACATCCCTGAGCGACTCCCGGACTGCTTTTCGATCTGCAATGTTCCCGCGTACGACCTCCAATCGACGGCTCGACTCAAGGAGCCGGTTGTGACACAAAACACGGATAGCAATGTCTTCGCAAGAAGGGGATTCGAAGATCCTCTGAATGAAATGCCGACCGACCTTTCCAGTCGCCCCAGTGACCAGTATGCGCATAGGACTTGGATCAGTGCTCAAGAACGTCCTCCCATGATACCATCGGAACTTGTGACAATGGGGCCGAAGTAGGTCCCAACTCGTCGACCAGCTTCCATGCAAGTCCCATCGGAGGAGAGTGTATGGCGCTACTCAGCCTCGAAACCCAGAACTATCTAAAGACTTCCCGATGTTTTCAATGGAAGCGCGTCGGTATACCTCCGCGGCAACCGCAATATCCTCCGAGCCCAGGCCCAGGGATTTGAATAGCGTAATCTGGCTGGAATCAGTCCGCGGCTTCGCCCTTTCCGTGACAACGTCGCCTAATTCAAGAATTCGGTTCCAATTCAAGATCCCCTTTTGTAAAGGACTCAACAATTCACCGCACTCGGCGCGGGCCTGCTCCTTGGAGTCAACAACAATGGTATGGCATCGAGTAACACAGGTTTCATCGAGTTCCCGCTTAATCAGGTAATTCGACCCGGCAGCGTTGATGTGCGTCCCAAGTTTCAGCCAGTCTCCACTGAAGACCGGAGTTGCCGAATTTGTAATCGTTATTAGAATATCGGCTTGTTCAACAACTTCCTGGGGATCTCGGGCTGCGAGGCAGGAAATCCCGAGCTCTACCTCCAGCTCCCTGCAGAACTCCTGAACCCTCAGAGGTGATCGGCTGAACGCAATTACCTGTTGAATGGGACGAACCCGGCAGACTGCCTGCAACTGGCTACGCGCCTGCCAACCAGAACCAAAGATCCCAGCAATACGACTGTCGGATCTGGCCATCCAGCGACTGGCTACTCCACTGGCTGCGCCTGTGCGAGTTTGCCCTAGCCGGTTGGCCTCAATCAAGGCAAGGAGTTCGCCCGTTTCCGAGCTATACAAATACACCAGAAAACGGGCGCATCCCGCAACGACTGTGTAAACTTTCAGTCCCATGAATCCCAAAACTGGGAGTGATGCCGCCATCAAGTGCATGGTCGCCACGGGCGAATGTACCCGATGACGCGGCATATTTTCGCCCTGCCCTTGGGCAATTTGCCGGAACGCTTCCTCGACCACATCAACAGCACGATCCATGGGGAGGAGTTGCCCAACGTCATTTTCGGTGAGATAGCGAACCATAGAATCTTAGCTCAGACTGAGTAAAGGAGGTTAATCTACCCCTAAATCTTACCGACAGGATTGAAAGATCAACGGGGAGGGGCCATTTTCCCTAACCTACCCTTATCAAGGCCAACCAAAGGCCCTACCCAGGGCTGGCAAGTGACATGCCTTCAACCCACATTAGCGTGGTTCCCAATTCCGCAGACGAACTTCAATTCCCGTTTCTCCTTTCAAGGCCGACGTGAAGACAGTCAAATCCGAATTGCCATAATGGTAAGGGTAAACAATCTTCGGACGAAAAGATTTGACACACTCCGCAGCTTCTTCAGGAGGCATCGTATATGGGAGATTCATGCAGACAAAGGCCACGTCAATCCCCTTGAGGGTTTTCATTTCCGGAATGCACTCTGTGTCTCCAGAAATATAGATGCGCCGGTTACCCAGTGTCAGGACATATCCATTGCCTCGGCCTTTCTCGTGATAGAGCTTGCCAGGAGAGGGTCCTCGCCTGAGGTTGTACATTGGTACAGACTCAATCGTGATTCCCTCCACTACCTTACTCTCGCCATTGGAAATGGCGGTTGCATCAGCCAGTGAACTTACCACTGCTGGAGGCGCCACAATTCTGGTGCCCGGTTTGCTCAGTTCCATGATCTTGCCCAGGTCCAGATGGTCAGGATGGATGTCGGTAATCAGAATGAGATCGGCTTTAGGCAATCCCCTATAGTCGCCTTGGCTCCAGGGGTCTATGTGAATGACTCTGCCCTTAAACTCCAGCATCAAGCTGGCGTGCCTGATCGGGGTAATTCTCAGGGGCCCCTCGGAAGTCTCGATCCTGTCAGCGGATTCCGACCTGGCTGCCTGCATGACCATGAACAACAGCCAGGGCAATAGACATAGCATTTTTGCCATTTCATTCTCCTTGGAAATGCATATCTTCAGGCAAAGGCAATGCAAAGCTCCGCGAATTCGGTTATTATATCGCCGATTGGTCCGCTTCAAGCAAGACCCAGTTGTTCTGCAGGGGGACTTTTCGAAATGCTGCACATAAAGGGTGGAAGACTTCGTCAGGGGACGTTGCGCTAGGCCATATGGAGGCTTTAAGAAACCAGGACATTCTAATCGCGCTACTGGTTCGACTAGGCGTGATCGCCTCCCTGGCTGCCTTGCTGGCCAGATCTCAACGATTTAAGAAAACCCTTTTCGTTGAGCAGAGAACCTTCCCGGAAAAATTGAATTTGGTTTTGTTCTGGGGGGGGCCCATCACCCTGGGTGTGGCCATTCGATACTACATGAGTTATGAATCGACCGACTTCACCCTTGAAGGGACTTTCATCGCGGGGTTGCTTGGTGGGACCGTTGTGGGCGCTATTGTAGGCGGGATGACCGGTGCTACCGCCTTCTTTCTACACAGGGAATGGCTGGCATTACCACTCGCGCCTATATTTGGTTTGGCCAGTGGACTCTTGCGCAACCTGTGTCCACGAAAAGAGGAAATTTGGGGATTTTCCCCGTTCCTGCTAATTAACATCTTTGTGTCCTTGAGGTCCAAATTGCTGTTCAAGAAATTCGGATGGCAGCTGGCCTTCTTCTTAGTGGTTCTGCTCTTTGATGTCACACGTTACTTCATCGGCGAGAGTTCGCCGCCTGGTTTTCTTTTCTACTTTCAGTCCGACCATCCCGCGATTCAGCTGGCTATATTTACTGCCACGCTGGCCTGCATCGGGGTTACCATCAAGATCTGGAACAACACCAGGATGGAAATGAAGCTGGCGGAGCAAGAGGTCTTGGTGGTTAGGGCTCGCCTTGATGCCCTGGCCAATCAGATAAACCCTCATTTTCTATTCAATACACTGAATTCCATAGCTTCTCTGATTCGAACCAATCCTGTCAAAGCTCGGACGATGGTCATCAAGCTTTCCCATATCTTGCGCAAGCTCCTGCAAAGTCACGAGAATTTTGTACCCCTGAGAGAGGAATTGGAATTCATTGACAATTATCTTGATATCGAAGTGATCCGATTTGGAAAGGACAAACTGAGGATTGAAAAGGAAGTTGATCCCGAGAGTCTGGATTCCCTGATTCCGAGCATGATTTTGCAGCCTATCATTGAAAACTCCATCAAGCACGGGATTTCACCCAGGATCGAGGGGGGGAGTATTCGGATTCGATCCTCTCGGAACCAGGATAGAGTATTTCTTGAGGTGGAAGACGACGGACAGGGGATTCCGGAAGAAAGACTACCGGGCATATACAGTTCAGGCATTGGCATTAGCAATGTGCTGGAGCGACTTAAGGTCGCATATCATTCGGATTTTGTGTTTACGATCAATAGTTTTCCAGGTCAAGGAACCTATACGCATATCGAGATTCCTCTGACAGAGTCTACAGCCGAGACACCTCGAGCAAAGGCAAGAGCTGAGGCTTGAGCATGTCAAGGGGGCTTGACCTCTGCATGCAGAAATCATTGGCACGCGGAGATCTCGACAGACCACAATGATGCCGATTTCATGCCTTATCGTTGATGACGAAGAACTCGCTCTGGAAGAGTTGAGCTACTTATTGGAATCTATCCCTGATATTAAGATCATCGGACAGGGGCGAAACGGGTTGGAAGCCATCCGGCAAGTTCGGGAACATGAACCCGATTTGCTCTTTCTCGACATCGAAATGCCCGGGTTGAATGGCTTTAGGGTTGTTGAGGAATTGGCCAAGAGTGATGAATTGCCTCAAATCGTTTTCGTCACAGCCTATGACCAATACGCGGTGAGAGCTTTCGAAGTGAATGCCGTCGATTATCTATTGAAACCAATCGACAAGTCCCGCCTGGAAAAGGCAGTCCATCGGGCTAGAAAGCAGCTCGAATCCGAGGTGACTTCAAATCAAAAGATAATGAGCTTGTTGAATATGATCGCCCCCCCAAGTCCGAAACGTTCCAAGCTCCTGGTTAAGGATAAGAATCGGAATATCCTAGTTGATTCTGACGAAGTGATCTTTGCCAATGTCTCTGACGGAATCATCTCGCTTACAACCAAAGATGTCACGGGAGAAACCAATTACCGTACGCTTGAAGATCTGCAAGCCGACCTGGATCAGGGGATTTTCTGGCGGGTAAATCGTTCGCACCTGGTTAATATCAACAAGATTTCCGAAGTAATTCCATGGTTTAACAGGACCCTCCAACTTAAAATGGAAGACAAGAAACAGACGGAAATTCCCGTGAGTCGCTCTCATTCCAAGAGACTCAAGGAATACCTCAAGCTATAGATTGGACCTTGTTGGAATCGGGGAGCCGCTCTCCTGCACAGGGCTCGGAACGGCAGTTCCCTCGATCATCAGATCACGTGGGCCTTCTACAATGGGAATCCTCACATATAATTGACCGATAATCCCTTGTACTTGTTTTTCCTTGAATTGCCCATGTCGTTGTGGTACGGTAAAACAACTGTGTTCGCCGTGAAATTAATCCTCAAAACCAAATTTCTTTTTCCAAAGGAGGGCTGTTCATGGAACTAGGGACTCGTGACACATTAGAAATCAAGCAACTCCTGCTGCAATCTAATGAAGAGTTTCGGAGACTAGCCCAAAGGCATTCCAGCTTCAATGAGCAGTTAGAGAAATTGGTTCACAAAGCTTATCTGTCTGAAGAGGAGAGAATCGAAGAAACTAACCTCAAAAAGAGGAAGCTCCAAATAAAAGACCAGATGGAAATCATGATTCAGAAGTATCGTCAGCAATTGACCTCCCAGGACACCTGCAAATAGCCATCAGTCGGTATATGTTCTTTGGCCATTGCGGCCAAATCATAATTGAGAAGAAGTGACGTAAGGGGGAACTGAGAGATTCCCCCTTTTTTGTTGTTTGTTTTCTCCATCATCGAACCTGCACTATAATGGGACAGGCTAGTTGTAGAAGTGGAGCCAAAGCGAAGAAATACCTAATCCTAGTCGGTTGAAACACTGAGGAATGGCAGTTGGTCAGTAGAGCACAGCGTATATGGCTAAGGACGCGTATCCTTTACTAATTCCGCTCTCGATCATCGCGGCATTGATGTTCGCCTTTAATTACAGGTTTTTCGGAATCCTATTCTTGGGTCTGGCGTGTTTGGTGGGTTACTTTTTTCGAGATCCAGATCGGAAGATCACAACAGATCCCCTGGCTATTGTCTCTCCGGCAGATGGCAAGATTGTCTGTATCAACCCGGAAACAGACGGCACGACTCGAATTTCCATCTTTCTCTCCGTCTTCAACGTCCATATCAATCGTGCCCCTGTCGAAGGCCTAGTCGAGAAGGTGACCTATTTTCCCGGAAGATTCAAAGCGGCCTTTCGTGACGATGCTTCGGCCGAGAACGAGAAGAACATGTTGGTAATCACTAATTCTCGTTGTCGAATTCAGTTCAACCAGATTGCCGGTGTACTCGCCCGACGAATAGTATGTTGGAAGCGTGCAGGTGACTCTGTCGCTAAAGGGGAGCGAGTCGGGCTAATCAAGTTTGGCTCTCGGGTCGATGTCTTTCTCCCTGCAGGTGTTGAACCTCTAGTAACCCTGGGAAATACAGTCGAGGGGGGAAGCAGTATTATCGGGAGGTTTAACCATGCCTCAGATTGACAGGAAGAACCGCCGATTCAGGCGAGGGATCTACGTGTTGCCTACGCTGTTTACGATTGGCACGATCTTCTGTGGGTTTTACGCCATCGTAAGCACACTCAAGGGAGAGTTCGATTTGGCTGCCATCGCCATCGGGTTGGCGGTAGTCTGTGATGGCCTGGATGGAAGAATTGCTCGACTTACGAATTCAACCAGTGAATTCGGAGTCCAGATCGACTCCCTTGCCGATGTCATGACCTTCGGCATGGCACCGGCCGTCCTGGCTTATGTTTGGGGCTTGAAATCCATTGCCCCGACGTACCCTCCTTATGCTAAGCACGTTCAGCAGATTGGCTGGATTGTGTGTTTTGCTTTTGTTATTTGTGGAGCAATGCGATTGGCTCGTTTCAATATTCAGAGCAGCAAGCCCCAAGCCAGTCAAGGGCCATCTGCCAAGAAGAGCTTTGTAGGGATGCCAATTCCTGCCGGGGCGGGCTTAATCGCCGCAATCGTTCATTTTATTCCAGATCCAATCGACCATTGGCTGTTGGGAGCCTTCTGGAATGTGCTGGTGGGTTTTCTGGCCTTCCTGATGATCAGCACCATCCGCTATCCAAGTTTCAAGCAAGTCGACTTACGTAGTAGGCGTTCCTATGTAAATGCCTGCCTTTTGGCCCTTCTAGTTGCTTCAATCTATCTTTATTCCCAGATCATGCTGCTGCTTTTGGCCGCCCTTTATGCCTCCTCCGGACTGACTACTAAGATCTACCATTTGGTTCGGCGTAAAAACGAGGCGATCTTGACTTCTCCCGATACACTTCTCCCTCGGCATGTGGATGGGGATTGAATGATGAAAGATCACCAATCACTGGAGTCCAAAGTGGCCATAGTTGGGGCCTCTACTTTGAAAGGCCAGGAGGTCAAGTCGGTTCTTTCGGAAAGAGGATTTCCGATGGCTAAACTGGTTCTCATGGATAGCGATGAGGACCTGGGCCGTCTGAGTGAGTTCGCAGGGGAACCTGTCATATCGCTCGCGATCGCGGAAGAGAGTTTTGCCTTCCTGGATCTTGTCTTCTTTGCCGGGAATCCTGCCTCAACCCGACATTTTGCTCCTTTAGCTCAAAGGAGTCATTTCCTCGCCATTGATTTGACAAATGCATTTTATGATGATCCTCAAGTTCCGCTCCTGATCGGAGATGACGACTTCTCAGAATCCTTTCTCAGACCTCCAAGAGAAATTGTGAGTTCACCTCATCCTGCAGCCTTGACGCTGACAACGGTTCTCAAGCGTCTCAGCCTAAGCTGCCGTTTTCATCGTTGTGTGATTAATGTCTTTGAACCTGCCTCAGAGTATGGCAGCTCAGGCGTTGAAGAGTTGGAGAAGCAGACCATCAATATTTTCTCATTTCAACCCAGCCCCCAGATGGTGTTTGACCGACAACTGGCTTTCAATCTGCTTTCGCGCCTGGGAGAGGCTTCGAAGGAGAAGCTCTTTGAAACCGAGACCGTTATCATCTCTGAGCTGCAAGTACTTCTTAAGGGAATTTGTCCGGTACCGGCTCTGACCCTTATCCAAGCCCCCGTCTTTCATACGCATTGTTTCTCCATCTTTCTGGAGCTGGAGACCGTTCCGGAGCTCGACCAGATTGAGAACTCGATTCGCTCGGAGTTTATTGAAGTTATTCCTGCGGGGGATGAGCCTCCATCTCCTGTGCAGGCAGCCGGGACAGACCTGATCCATTTGGGGGGCTTGAAAAGAGACTCTGCCAATCCAAAAGGGATCTGGTTCTGGGCCGTTGCTGACAACTTGCGGCTCTCCGCCCTCAATTCAGTCGCAGTTGCAGAAAGGATGATCTTGAAGAAGAAGCTATGAGTGCAGCTGACCCCCGTGGAGAAAGTACTTACGTAGCTAAGCTCAAGAGACGAGAAGAAGACCGTAGTCCTGCCCAATAGCATCAGAATTCAGGTGGATAAGGATGGGGCGGGTTATTCGTCCCCCGGCGCAATTCACCTTACTAATTGGTTCAACCCTGAACAATGTTCAACAAGCGACCCCTCTTCTCGAGAGATGTCCAATTGATGCGGCAGTCGGCCATTCGCAAAATGGCCAAGCTATCAAGCCAGCCAGGGATCATCAGCTTCGCCGCTGGGGCTCCAAATCCCGCTACTTTTCCGGCAAAGGAGATCCTGCAAATCGCTTCGGAGATCCTGGCCAGCGACAGCCACAACGCCCTCCAGTATGGTTCAACCCTGGGCTTTTCTGGTCTGATTGATGCGGTGATCGACTTCTGCAATTGGAAGAAGCTGCCTCGGGTGAACCGAGACAACGTAGCGATCACCAATGGATCCCAGCAGGCACTGGATCTACTAGGACGCGTGTTCATTGACCCGGGAGACAGTGTCTTTCTTGAGTTACCCAGCTATATCGGGGCCATTTCAGCTTTCCGAAATCTGCAAGCTAATCTGGTCGGAGTTGAACAAACCCAAGACGGGATTGAAATCGAAGATCTCATTTCAAAAATAAAGTCGGCACGGACGGCAGCACAACGACCCAAGTTGCTCTATTTGATCCCCAATTTCCAGAACCCCTCG
>DATKMG010000130.1:0-11544 GCA_035541995.1 Terriglobia bacterium | reverse complement strand
CCAGGGCATCCCTTCCAACCACTGTTCCCGAGCGGGGGTCCTTGGTGAAATTGGGGTCAAAAAGGGCCGAGAAATCCCCTTGCTTGATTCCCGAAGGGGGCCGAACGAACTTGGAATCCCCTACCGCGTTGAGCTAGATCTAAAGATCAGGGAAATACCCGTGAGCCGAATCATTCATGGCCACATGAAGCCACAAGACTCACAAAAAGTGGAAAGGAAGATTAGACTGCTAGCAAAGCTTATTGTACACCCACTCTTCTAGGTTATGTGGAAGGATTTTGCTACTACCGCTTCAGTAGATCAATTGGTTTGTTTCTCTTCATGACCACAGTTCATCTTGCTGTTTCCAATGTCTATCCCAGGTTGACATGGCGACGAATCCAACCCCGGCACCGGCTGTTGCCCAAGTTCAAGCCCAATTCCAAACAGCCTTCAACAATCTGCCGTGTATGTGATTAGCGCGCGTTACTGCCGCACCCAGGTTTCCGTGTGCTTGCCGACAGGGTTACCACCGACCGCCGACGGATAGTCATTCTCGACGGTGAGCATCCTGCCGTCCGCGGATATCGTGGCCTTCGAGGTGCCGAAGGGCTTCCCGTTCATCTTCACCACGCCGGATATATGATGGGCATCCACCCGCTTGATTGCCATCGTCTCACCGCTCGGCTTGCTGCCGACCAGCACCGGCACTTCTCGACCGTCCAACGCTGACTCGACGACCATGGTCTGATCGGACCCGCTCATCCGGTAGATCAATCGTAGTCCGCCGTTGCAGCACGCCTCGACGGTCATCGTCATTTTTCCAGGCAGTGGAGGACCAGCCGTTCTAACCCAGGTTCCGATGCCGATTTGTGCGCAAGCAGGACTCGCTGGGCCAAGTGCCCAGAGCATCGCAGCAGCGCACGCAGTCTTTTGTAGGGAAACTATTGTCATATGGACCTCATGATATTCCTAAGAATTTACAATCTCCTTAACTTGGTGTAAAGCCGCGTCGGTTATATCGTCGGGCACGGAACAGCCCGGGGAGAGGATGAATCGCCGCTTTTGCATTGCCTTTTGAGCCGATTCTATTTCGCCCTTTAGCGCTTCGCGTGAAAGTTTGGCAATCTGGGTCTCGTCCAAACCACCCATGATTATTCCCGAGAACTTGGTCCTGGCGGTTCCAAGATCGATGCCGGTTCCGTAAACCGAATAGTTGATTACCTGGACTGGATGGACAATCAATTCGTCAAAGTAGATTTTGTTTCCATGCATGTGCAGGATATTTAAGTGTCCTCCAGGTTTGGCGGCATCCAGGACAATCAGATCTGATTCCCTGACCAATCTTTGATAATCTTCAACGGGCATCACGTCGGCATCAGCAGCTTCGACAGCCAGGAAGATTCCTGCGGCACCGGCATCCAGGGCATGGCGAACATGGTTGGCTTGAGACTGGGAAATCGTCCGCAATACCTGCCTTAAGAGATTGGGATCTTCGTCTTTGAGCTTTGCGACCGCCTGTCTTGAGGAAAGCTTTCGCGCCACGGTCCAGGACTGGAAAATTGTCTCGACAAAGAGAACTTCACCCTTCAATTCTTTCTGAATAATTCTCAAGGCCTTGACCTGTTCAGGAAAGGGATTCTTCAGAACCTCCAGTTTGCTCCAATCCCCTTCATCTTCGATCTTCTCAAGTCCCTGGGGCAGGGGATAGGGAAAGTCGCTCATGACCTTCAGCAGATCCATATCGAACTTGCGGTAAAAATCCAGAGTCGCCTCTGCGTGCTTTTCCCCTGGAAATTTCTCCAGGCGGAAATGGTGCCAGAACGTGAAAGGGACACGATCGACCTTTTCACCGTGCAATACGGCCTTCACTATCTGGACCTTGGAAGTCTTGGGCTTGGCCGCCCGGACTGTACGTCGGGATGCGACCAGAGCGGAAGACAAGAGACCACTGGAACGAAGAAAAGTCCGACGGGTGCAATGTCTAGGAGCCATGGCAAGTCCTTTCTTGTTTTCATTTGTGCTTAAACCCGAATCTTATCATTTCTGGCAGGCTTTCCAAAAGATTCAGTTATACTCTCGAGGGATTTGTCAGTCGCCAGGGCATCTTCCATAGCTGAGTTCTGCAGTGAATGGATTGTTATGCAATATCCCAAAGTGATTCTCTTCCTGCTGCTTGGTTTAAGTCTGATCTCCTGCAGGAGAAGCCAACAGACGGGTGTCTCACAGGTCCGCTTGGGATACTTTCCGAACATCACACATGCTCAGCCTAACATAGGGTTGAACCGGGGGATCTTTCAGAAAAACCTGGGACCCTCGATTCAGCTGAGCCCCAAGATTTTCAATGCAGGCCCTTCCGCCGTTGAGGCACTGCTGGCGGGTGAATTGGATATTCTCTATGTGGGCCCCAGTCCTGCTCTGAATGGGTATCTTCGGTCAGATGGGCAGGCCCTTAGAGTCATTGCCGGAGCAGCCAGTGGTGGCGCCCTTTTTGTAGCTCGCAAAGATGTCCAACTCAATCGCAAGGAGGACTATGCCGGGAAGCGAATTGCCTCGCCCCAGATCGGAAATACTCAAGATATCTCCCTCCGGAGTTACTTGAAACAAATGGAATTGGAGCCAAGAGAACGCGGGGGGACGGTGACAGTTCTACCCGTCGCCAACCCCGATATTCTTTCCCTTTTCCTGCGCAACCAATTGGATGCCGCTTGGGTACCCGAACCCTGGGGTACCATCCTGGTGAGAACGGCTGGAGCCAAAGTTGTAATAGACGAACGCGACCTCTGGCCTGGCGGTCGATTCGCGACCACAATCGTCGTGGCGTCCAGGCGATTCCTTGAGCAGTCGCCTGATCTGGCATGGAGGATCCTCAAGGGGCACGTGGAAACCACGCTTTGGATTCAGGAGCATCGCCGCGAGGCTCTTCACATCCTCAACCAGGAGATTGCGCGGTTGACCCATAAGGCTCTTCCTGAAGAGGTGGCGGAGGAGGCCATGGGACGAGTTGAAGTGACTTGGGATCCTCTGGTCTCGACAATTGAAATCTTCTATGAGAGATCAGTCGAATTGCACTATTCCAAAAAGGGGAACCTTCAGCAGCTTTGCGACTTGAGGCTGCTGAATAAGGTGCTGAGGGAAGCAGGGCGTCCTGAGATTTGATCACCGCAAGGTCAGGCGCGCCAACCCGGCGTGTGGGATGTCGATAGGTTTGTCAGGTTGGTGAGCAAGATGTGGCTTTTAGGACACTTCGGCCGGTTCGCTCGAGTCAATCTTGTCAGACTGAAGACCCAGGCATAATCCTAGATCCAAATCGGTAACACCCAGAGCCATTCCCGCCAGGGGAGAAGTCTCCTCCTGATCGAGTCCATCCTCTTCCAAGGTGCGAACTATAGTCCGGCAGATCTGGTTCAACTTACCACTGCTGCTGTGGACCATTCCATCATTCAGCTGGTTCAGCAAATCCAGATAATAACTCTTCCTTGCATACACGACCAGCTTATTCAGACTGTCACGCGCTTCTCGCAGGTTCCCACCCTGCACATGAACTATAACCAACCGCCGCAGATGCTCCTCAAGTTGCTTGCGGTCGTCAGTCCGAATTAACAAGTCACTCAGAAGCTTCAGAGTTCGTGCGTTGGAAGGATCCAATTGCAGCAAGTTTTGCAGGCAAGTCTTGAGGTTCACTTCGTCCCGTTGCCTTATTGAGGCTTCAATGAGGGCTTCAGCCACATCCAGGCTGGAATTCAGATCGCTTTTTTGAATCAGTTGCCGCAGCATTCGCATGGCGGCCGGATAAGCCTTAGGATTGCGGCGTACGTCAGTGAGCAAAAACCTCTGGGCAACCTGGAGGTCCCCACCCTGAAGGAATACCTCTCCAATCATAGTCTTAAATTCCGGATCCTGATCAAGTGATATGGAATGTAAGTACTCCATCCCCCGGTCGGCCAGATTGAGGGTCGGTAACAGGCTGATGAACGACCGGATGAAATCTCTGTCCTTTGGTTTCAACCGGAGAATATTCTCCACGGCCGAAACGGCAGCATGAAGATTATTTTGTCGTGTCCAGAGTTCAGCCGCTTCCAAGTAAGCATGGCAAGCCTCATTTTTCCTGCTAAGTCCTTCTAACGCCTGGCCCAGCTCTATTCGGCTTTCCGGACAGTCCGCCTGCATTTCGCAGACTCGCCTGAGCAGGTCGAGGGCCTTGTCTACTTCACCTGCATTGATCCAATGGTTCGCCATAATTTTGTATTGCATTCGCGCGTTCGAAAGCTGCCCCTGACCCTGGTAAAGCTCGGCCAACCTGGTCATGGCCTCAAAATTCTTGGGGGCTAGCTTCAGAATCTTGCGGTACACCGCAATCGCATTGCCTGGAAGGTGGCGGAATTCAAAAGCTTCTGCCAACCTCTGATACCACTCCAGCGCTTCCTCGCGAACTTCCATGCGGTTGTATAAATCGGCAATCATATTGATGACTGTGGTGTCCTCGGGGACCAGCTCATGAATCTTAAGGTACTCCTCCAAGGCCAGGCTTAATTTGCCCAGCAACACGTACTTCCCAGCCTGTTGCAGCAGTTTGTTGGTCACCATATCCATAGGTCACACTCCCCATTCGAGCCCTGCCCGCAGTCGTCCGGCCATCAAGTCGGACTGCAAGATCAACATCACACGGTAAGCCAAACTCAAAGATTTTATAAATTTATGTTTACCAAATATTTAGACATAGTTGAAGGCAGGCCTACAACAGGTCGTCCTGACAAATTTACTCAATTTCGGAAACTCTGTCCTATTGCGTTTCTCAGGTTGAATGCGTAGGATTATATCGTCTCAGGGCGGAGCCCAACCCCATCCGACGAGAAACCTGAATCGGGAAGTAGCATCTGGAGCACGTCCCAGCTTAAGAGAACCATGACAGATCTGGGTATCATCTCTTTTGAGCATGTCCACGCGCCGCACTATCTGGAGTGTCTGGCACGTATGGATGCTGTCCATATTAAAGCTGTGGCCGAGGCTGACTCCGAACGTCTTCGTGCGCATACTCCGCAATTGGCTGGAGTCGCAATCTACGAAGATTATCGCGAGATGCTGCAAAAAGAGGCTCTTGATGGGGTCATCGTCTGTGCGGCGAATGCCCGCCACAAGGAAATCGTCATTGACTGTGCTCGATCTAAGAAAGCCATCCTCTGCGAGAAGCCCATTGCCACCCGAACTGCCGATGCCCGTGAGATGCTTGCCATCTGCCAGGCTCAGGAGTCCTTGCTGGGAATCTGTTTCCCGGTGCGTTTCAGTGAAGCGCTCCAGCGCGCCAAACGACTGATCCACGAGAAATCCCTGGGAAAGATTGTGGCCGCCAAAACCACCAACCACGGAACCATGCCCGGCGGCTGGTTTGGAGACCGCCAATTGGCGGGGGGTGGAGCAATCATGGACCACACAGTTCATGTGGTAGACGTCCTGCGCTGGCTTTTTGAGGCCGAATTTACCCGGGTGTTTGCCCATGCCGCAACCCGTATCTACGACCTGCCGGTGGAGGATTGCGGACTGCTCAGTTTGGAAATGAGTAACGAGGTTTTTGTCACTTTGGATACCAGTTGGTCTCGTCCCAACCGGTCATTTCCAATCTGGGGCGATGTGTCTTTGTCGATCATTGGAACTGAGGGGATTCTAGAACTCGACCTCTTTCCTTGGACGATCAATCACTATTCGGAAGAGGCAGGGAAACACACTGCAATCTCGAATGACGGTGATTTGAATCGGGTCATGCTCGAGAACTTTGTGGGAGCGATCCGAAAAGAGACAACCCTCTCCGCCGACGGCCTCGACGGCCTGCGTGCCTTAGAGGTCGTGGAAGCGGCTTACGAATCGATCTCCACCCGATCTGTCGTAGCACTGTGAGTTTGTCATGACCACCGAACCATCGCGACCCTTAGTTGCAGCGATCCTGGGAGCCGGGAACATGGGGGCTCGATTAGGCAAAGCCTTGAGCCAGATTGCCGGGGTGAGTATCGGCTACGTGTACAGCCGACAGCTGGCAAGAGCGCAGGTCCTGGCCCAGCAACTTCATGCTGTGGCCGTGGACCAGGTAGAGCCTATTTTTGCTGACCCCCGCGTAGACGCTGTCATCGTCTGTCTCCCCACCTATACGCGAACCCAAATCCTCAAAGCGGCTGTCCAATCAGAGAAGCATATTTTCTGTGAAAAACCGTTGGCGTTGAATGCAGCTATGGCTCGAGAGATTTCATTGATTCTGGACCGATATTCTCGATGCGTTATGATCGGTCAAGTGCTTCGATTCTTCTGGGAGTACATTCAACTTCGGGAAAAGGTCCTTTCCGGGGAGATTGGGACTGTCGGGACCATCCGATTGTCGCGCTGTGTCGGCTACCCAGGCCGCGACTCCTGGTTTACGGATCCCACCAAGAGCGGCGGGATCATGCTGGACTTGCTGGTCCATGATATCGACTTCTTACTCTGGACGTTTGGTGATGTGGCCCAGGTTTTTGCACAGTCCGCGTCTGGAGGAGCCGCCGATTTGTTGGATTATGCCCTGCTGAACATTCAAATGCAGTCGGGTGCCTTGGCACACATCGAGGGGAGCTGGGCTCACCCTGTCGGAAGCTTTCGCCAAACCGTGGAAATTTCTGGCAGCCTGGGACTGCTGGAGTTTGACAGCCAACTGGCTTCTGATTTCCGATGGACACCAACGCATAAGTCTGGGCTATCCCCTTCTTCGCGAATCGCATTACCCGAAGTGGGCGCTCGCAGTGACCCTTATTGTGCCGAGATCAGCTGTTTTGTAGATTGTATTCGTAATCATAAATCTCCCGTTGTATTGTGGAGAGAAGCACTCAAGGCCTGCGAAGTGGCCTTTCTCGCCATGGAATCGGCCAAGCTCGGGATTCCGGTGCTTTATAAGCATGAGTTGCCTGGTCGAAAGAGAGAGACGTCGTGATCTTACTTTGCCATGGGATGTCTGTCTGCGTCAGGGAATGAGCAGGATTCCTGAGACAAGTACTCTCTTGGTCACCTTAAGGGAATACAAACTATGAATCGTCGTGAACTTATGCAGTGGTTCTCCATGGGGGCTTGCGTGGGTGGCAGCAGCTTATTTCCAGTTCGGGACTCTCTGGCAGCGTCCCGAGGCCAACCTCAGGCTTCAGCCTTAAAGGGTCTCCCCCCGCTAAAAATCACCGATATCCAGACTATTCTGACTGCCCCGGAACAGATCCGGCTGGTCATCGTCAAGGTCATGACCAGTGAACCGGGACTCTATGGTTTGGGCTGCGCCACCTTTACCCAGCGGGCATACGTTGTACAGACGGCAGTGGATCAGTATCTGAAACCGTTTCTGATCGGCCGGAATCCCGACGAGATTGAAGACATCTGGCAGTCTTCTTACGTGAGTTCATATTGGAGAAATGGCCCGGTCTTGTTCAATGCCATGAGTGGGGTTGACATGGCCTTGTGGGATATAAAGGGCAAGCGAGCCAATATGCCAGTCTACCAGCTGCTGGGAGGCAAATGCCGATTTGCGGTGGATTTGTACTACCATGCTTCGGGCCGGGATTTCCAGGAGGTCGAAGACGAAGTTCGAAAGGCGATGGCAAGAGGCTACCGCTACGTTCGAGCCCAAGTCAACATTTCCGGGGAGTCAACTTATGGGGCAGGCAGTGGGGAAAAGTACACGGAAGACGCGGAAAGGGGCGGCCCGGAGAATCCGAAGTACATTTGGGAACCCCTGCCTTACGTGCGAACCATTCCCAAGTTGTTTGAGCACCTCCGGGTGAAGCTGGGAAACGATGTAGAACTGCTTCATGACATGCATGAACGGGTGCCTCTGGATCATGCAATTACGCTCTGTAAGGAATTAGAGAAGTATCATCTGTACTTCCTGGAGGATCCTCTCCCTCCAGAGGAGATCGAGCATTTTCGGCTCCTTCGCCAACAGACTAGCACCCCCCTGGCCATGGGAGAATTGTTTAACACGAGACACGAATATGTACCGCTGATCTCAAATCGCCTGATAGACTTCATACGTATCCACCTCTCACAAGTTGGCGGCCTGAGTGTGGCACGAAAAGTGGCGGCTCTGGCGGAATTTTTCGGGATCAGAACAGCCTGGCATGACCCGGGGGATGCATCTCCAGTTGGGCACGCTGCAGCCCTGGCTCTCGAGTTGGCCACCTACAATTGTGGAGTTCATGAAGGTCATGTGTTCTCGCCGACGGTCAGGGAAGTTTTTCCAGGCACTCCTGAAGTCAGAAACGGTTATCTTTATGCAACGGAAGCTCCGGGATTAGGAATTGACATTGACGAAAAACTGGCCGCCAAATTCCCCTTTCCAGATCGACCCAATTTCGATTATCACTGGGGAGTCACACGGCGACGAGACGGGACAATTATTAGGCCTTGAGCTTCCCCTGCCCGTCTCCAGGGAGAAGAGTCGTTACGAGATTAAGAGGATTCCTTAATGAGTGACACGTCTCGACGATCATTTCTGACCACAATGCTGGCGGTCTCCGGTGGTGCCGGCGTGTTTTCAATGGCATCGTCAGCAGCTCAGGCGAGGGCCGATTCCAAAAATCCTGCGCTTGCTGGCGGGGGATTCAAGCTAGGCTTGGTGACTTACAATTTAGCCAAGGACTGGGATGTCCCGACCATTCTTCGCAATTGCCAGGAGACCAGCTTTGAGGCTGTAGAATTGAGAACCACTCACCATCATGGTGTCGAACCCTCCCTGGACAAATCCGCGCGGGCTGAGGTAAAGCGCCGGTTCTTGGAATCAAAGGTCAGGTTGCTGAGCTTGGGATCTACCTGTGAATATCACTCTCCCGATACGGCGGTGGTCTCCAGAAACATCGAAGAAACCAAACGATTCCTTGAACTGGCCCACGACTTGGGGGCCATGGGTGTGAAGGTTCGGCCAAACGGACTTCCGCGGGGGATATCCGAGGAACAAACGCTGGAACAAATCGGCCGCGCCCTCCGCCAGTGCGGTCAGGCTGCAAAGGATTTCAATGTGGAGATTTGGCTGGAAGTCCATGGCGAAGCGACTTGCGTGCCGGCTCGGATCGAACGGATCATGAAGACAGCTGACCATCCGCAGGTCGGAGTGTGTTGGAATTCCAATCCTGAAGATGTGGAGAATGGCAACATTGGCCGTAACTTCAGTCTTCTTCTCCCATGGCTGAGGAACGCGCACATTAATGAGCTGTGGAATTCGAACTATCCATGGCGTGAACTCTTCGGCCTGCTGAAACAGTCCGGCTACAACCGTTACACGCTCGCAGAAATTGTCGAGTCTTCCGACCCAGTCCGGCTCATGCACTATTATCGTGCCTTGTGGCTTGAACTACAGCGACCAGATACCACATAAGGATACGAAGGCATCCCCCTGTTTCCTTTTGTGATTCAAGTCGGGTGGCTTTCTTCGGTAGTTTGACTGGAATCATAGATGGGTTAGTATGAGTGCGGTAGAAAATTCACTTTAGTCGCCCCGGGCAAGTGTCTGTCGCCTTCACATGGCTCATAGAAACCAGCAGCTTCATGCTGCTGCGCTTCGGTGAAAATACTGGCAACGGAGGTTATATGAAACGTTACCTTGGACGGTACTCAGAACAGATTTACGGGATCCTTCGCATCGTTGCGGGTTTTCTATTTGCTTGTCATGGTGCCCAGAAACTCTTAGGCTGGCCCGGAGGGGCTCCTCATGTCTCAAGCCCTTTGATCTTGACGGCGGGGGTTATCGAGTTGCTTGGTGGCTTGATGATCGCAATCGGACTGGTCACGAGCTTTGTTGCATTTATCGCCAGTGGTGAGATGGCAGTGGCCTATTTCATAGCCCACGCTCCGGGTGGGCTTTTACCCATCGTCAATCGAGGAGAATTGGCCGTATTGTACTGTTTCATTTTTCTCTACATGGCTTCCAGGGGTTCTGGAGCCTTCAGTCTGGATGGGCTGACCGGCAAACGCTAAAAGAAGCGCGAACTTCCTATTATTGAGAGTTGCAGAATATAGTGACAATTCTTTGTCCCGAAGGGACAATGGAAAGTAGCCAGGGGTGACGCGAAAAGCGCGTCACCCCTGGATTCTCGTCCCATCAAAAATCTCCACCCCGGCAGGGATGGCGGAATGGGATGTCACGACATTCTGCGAATATCAGTAGTTACCAAAATCCTGGCACAAAAAGGAGAGAGAGTCGGCTAAGTGCCGGCTTACAAGCTCCCATCCATGGGGCTCGTTGGGATGTTCCACAAACACATGCGGTACTCCACGCTGGGTTAGAACCTCATCGAGGGCTCGAATTCCTTCTCCCAGACCGATCATTTGGTTGTAACGATCGGCCGTTCCATAATCGAAGTAAATATGCAATCCTTTTAGGTCCAATACCCGAGCCAGGCTCAGGGGATCATTTTCACGCCACCGTACGGGGTCGATAGGGTTCCCGAATATGGGAGCCATGAGCTTTGTGAAGAACTCAAGGCGATCACTGTTCTGTCCATTTCCCGTAATCATAGTAGGGTCCTTTGGGAGCACAATCGGGGAATGAGCCGCCGTGGCTGAGAACAGGTCCTTGCGTTTGAAAGCGATCTTCAATGCCCCAAATCCTCCCATCGACGTTCCACCAATCGCGCGCCACTGCCTCCCGCTCCTAGCACGGTATGTTTTTTCGATATGCTGGATCAGGTCGCCTGTTATGTAGTCTTCGTAATTTTGATGTCCGTCAACAAAATTAGTATAGAAGCTGTTGTCCCCGCGAGGATGGACCATCAGAATCTCCGGGATTTTCTTCTCCCTGATTAAGTTGTCAATCATCTCGTGAAGGTCGCCATAACGGTCAACAGTCCAGCTGGTATGGTCGTTCCACAACCCGTGGAGAAAATAGACCACCGGATAAGGCTTGTTTCCAGACCCATATGTGGAGGGCAGAAAGATCGAATACTCCCGATCAGAGTCCAGGGCAACACTATGGAACTGCGAAAATTCTATGCGTGCTCCACTGGCCAGCTGAATAGTCTGGCGGTCGGAGCGACGTCGAGCTCCGTCCTGGTCGCCCGGCTTTCTCTGCGGAGCCTGGGACCCCGGCATCGGAAGTGTGGCCAACAAAACGGTCCCGAGCCAACAGCACACAGTGAACTCCCAATGTAATCCGCGAGTCCATCCATACATAAGTCTCCGCCCCATGCTCATGCTCTCTTGTCGTGATTGAATAAATGCCTAAACTAGCATGCCACCTCTCAAAATCCAATCAAAATCCCTTTCAACCACACCTCTTTTAGCTATAATAAAGTTTTTTACGGAAGGACCGCACTAAGTGAAGACTCACGATAGGCACGAGACGGGAATCATGAAACCAAAAACCATGTTTGAAAAAATCTGGGAGGCCCACGTGGTGCATGAAGAGCCGGGCCAACCCTCGTTGATTTATATCGACCGTCACCTGGTCCATGAAGTGACCTCCCCGCAAGCCTTCGAGGGGTTGCGCCTGGCCGGCCGTAAGGTGCGTCGACCGGACTTGACCTTTGCCACCATGGATCATAATGTCCCCACTTCCAGGCGATCCCTCCC